>JAJYVB010000100.1 GCA_021792265.1 Deltaproteobacteria bacterium
CCTTGCCACCGACCCTGACCGGGAGGGCGAAGCGATCGCCTTTCATATCCGCGACAAACTTCAGGAGTCCAATGACTCGAAAGCGAAGATTAGCCGAATCCTCCTTTACGAGATAACCGAGTCTGCTGTCAAAGAAGCGGTCGCGCATCCCGCCCAGCTCAACCCGCATCTATATGAGGCTCAGCAGGCTCGCCGCGTCCTGGACCGCCTTGTCGGTTACCAAATCAGCCCCATTTTGTGGGACAAAGTTAAGCGTGGCTTGAGCGCCGGGCGCGTCCAATCGGTCGCTTTGCGCATCATTGTCGAACGGGAAAAGGAACGCGAAGCTTTCCGGTCGGAGGAATACTGGACGCTAGACGCCCTGCTCGAGGGACGCAACCCGCCAGCCTTCAAAGCTCGCCTTTTCTCTTACCAGGGCGCGCGCATCGACAACAAGGAGCGCAAGCTTTCCCAGGCGGAAGCGAACGCGGTTGTCGCGGCCTGCGAAGCGGCCGCAACCGATGGAGGGTTCGTTGTTGAGAGCGTCGAGCGGCGAGAGGTCCGGCGCAACCCGGCACCGCCTTTCATCACTTCGCGCCTTCAACAGGAGGCGTCACGGCGGCTCAACTTCTCGCCCTCGCGCTCGATGAAGATTGCCCAGCGCCTTTACGAGGGCGTCGAACTTGGCGACAGCGGTGCCGTAGGGCTCATTACCTACATGCGAACCGACTCGACGCGGGTCTCGGACCAGGCGCTGGCCGCGGTGCGCGAACACATCGCCAGGCGCTACGGTGAAAACTACCTGCCGGAACGGCCCAACCAGTACCGTTCGGCGCGCTCGGCCCAGGACGCGCACGAGGCGATTCGGCCCACGGCGCTTGAACGCGATCCTGAGTCGCTGGCGCGCTATCTCGACAAGGACGAGTTGGCGCTTTATACGCTCATCTACAACCGCTTCGTATCGAGCCAGATGAAGGCCGCCGTCTACGACCGCACTTCGGTCGATATCAAGTGCGCAGATGCACTGTTTCGGGTGACCGGACAGGTCATGAAATTTGACGGCTTCATGCGGGTTTATATCGAAGGCCAGGACGAAGCCGTCGCCGACGAGGATGCGGGAACGTTGCCTGAACTTTCCCAGGGCGAAACGCTCAAGCTCCTTGGCTTTAGCCCCGAGCAGCACTTCACTCAGCCGCCGCCGCGTTTCACCCAAGCGACGCTCATCAAGGAACTGGAGGATAGAGGCATCGGGCGGCCCTCGACTTACGCCGCCATCATGACCAGCATCCTCAACCGCGAGTATGTCGAAGAGGACGAGAGCCGGAGGATGCGGCCGACGACGTTAGGGCGCATCGTGAGCGATCTTCTGGTCCAGGCCTTTCCCGACATTATCGAAGCTGGCTTCACCGCCCGGCTCGAAGAAAAGCTCGACCTTGTCGAGGAGGGGCGTGAGAACTGGAGTAACACCCTTAGGGAGTTTCACAGTTCCTTCGAAAAGCGCCTGGGCGAGGCGCGCGAACGGATGCCCACCGTCAAGCGCACCGGTTACCCGACCGACCTCAAGTGCGAACTCGACGGGGGCGCCATGGTCATCAAATGGGGCCGCAACGGAGCGTTTCTGGCCTGTTCGAACTATCCGAAATGCACCAATACCAAGGAGTTTACGCACGACGAGCAGGGCCGAGTAGTTGCGCTGGAAAGCACCGAGGCCGCGCCGACGGATCAGTTCTGTGACAAGTGTGGGCGGCCGATGGTGCGTCGGCGCTCGCGCTTCGGCGAATTTCTCGGCTGCAGCGGCTATCCCGAATGCGACGGCGTGAAACGGCTCAAAGCGGAGCCGGTTCGCACCGGCGTCACCTGCCCCGAGTGCGGTCAGGGCGAAATTTATGAACGCCGCAGCCGGCGCGGGAAGCTCTTCTTCGGCTGCAATCGCTATCCCAAGTGCAAGTTTGCAAGTTGGGACCGGCCGGTTGCCCGCCCGTGTCCCCAGTGCGGTGCGTCCTATCTGGTCGAGAAGGTCACCAAGCGCTACGGCGCGCGATGGATGTGCCGCAAGGAGGGATGCGGCTACAGCGCGCCTGCCGAGGTACCGTCGAACCCTCCGCTGTCGCCTTCCGAACCTGGCGCGTAAGATGATTTGGCGAGCTGGCCGGTATGCGGCCAGCGGGAAGTTATGATCATCGGGCCGGAAGGGCGGGCCGATACGTGACGCCAGCTAATCGCGTGGCCACGCCATGCGATTCAACTCAGATGGTAACTGTCATTGGAGCGGGACTGGCCGGAAGCGAGGCCGCCTGGCAATTGGCGAGCCGCGGGGTGCGTGTGCGGTTAATCGAGATGCGCCCGGTACGCATGACTCCGGCGCATCGCACGGCGTTTTTCGGTGAGCTGGTCTGCTCCAACTCGCTGCGCAACGCCTCGCTGACGACCGCGGTCGGCGTACTCAAGGAGGAGATGCGCCGGCTAGGCTCGCTCGTTATGCAGGCCGCCGACCGCGCCCGGGTACCGGCGGGCGGGGCCCTGGCGGTTGACCGCGAGGAATTCGCGCGCGCTTTGACTCAGGCGCTGGAGCGCCATCCCATGGTCGAAGTCGTACGCGGCGAAGCGACCGCGATCCCCGACACCGTGACGGTGGTCGCAACCGGTCCGCTCACCAGTCCCGCTCTGGAAGCTGAGTTAGCGCGCCTTGTAGGTTCGCGCCATCTCTACTTCTACGACGCGATTGCGCCCGTCGTGAGCGCCGGCTCGATTGACATGGGCAAGGCTTTTCGCGCCTCGCGCTACGGTACAAGCGGCGATGATGGCGACTATATCAACTGCCCGATGACGCACGGCGAGTACGAGGCGTTCGTCACGGCGCTGCTTGGCGCTCAGCAGTTCGCTGCCCATGAGTTCGAAAAACCGCTCTACTTCGAGGGCTGCATGCCGATCGAAGAGATGGCGCGCCGGGGTCCGATGACGCTCGCTTTCGGTCCGATGAAACCGGTGGGGCTCGTCGATCCGCGAACCGGCCGGCGCCCCGCCGCCGTGGTGCAGCTTCGCCAGGACGATCGCGCGGGCCGCCTCTACAGCATGGTCGGTTTTCAGACGAAGATGCTTCATGGCGAGCAGCGCCGGATCTTTCGAACTATCCCGGGACTCGAGCGGGTCGAGTTCGTGCGCCTGGGCTCGCTCCATCGCAATACCTTCATCGACGCGCCACGCGTGCTTGCTCCCACGCTTCAGCTTCGCGCCCGGCCTGAACTCTTTTTGGCAGGGCAGATGACCGGGGTGGAAGGTTACGTCGAGTCAGCCGCCATGGGACTGTTTGCCGGGCTCAACGCGGAGCGCCTGCTTCGCGGCCGTCCTCTACTGACGCCGCCTCCTGAAACGGCGCTCGGATCGCTGGTCGCGTACATATCGGAGCCGGCGCGGCGCGACTTCCAGCCGATGAATGCGAACTTCGGGCTGATGCCCGAGACGGACGACCGGCGGCGCGGCGTGGAAAAACGCGAGGCGCTCGCCAACCGTGCGCTGGGCGCGATCGAATCATGGATCGCAGCGGCCGCGATTGAGCCGCCGCCAGTGGCACCGGCCGAAGCTTCGCAAACCGCGGCCGATGCGGAACATTGGGGCTGACCGGCGGCCGACTCGAAACGGAAGGGTGGCCGCGGCAAAACAGCCTTGCCTTGACGAACGCGCCGAACATCGTTGCGGCTCTTGACGTCGGCACCAACACGGTACTGATGCTGGTCGTACAGTCGGACCCCAAAGGAGGCGTTCACAGAATCGCCGACCTGTCGCGAATTACCCGGCTTGGCCGCGGCGTCGATAAGAGCGGCCGTTTCGACCCGCAATCGGTGGCCCTGACCCTGAACGCCATAAGCGACTTTGTCGATGAAGCGCGCCGGTGCGGAGCGCAGCGAATCCTGGGGGTTGCGACCAGCGCGGTCCGCGACGCGATCGATGGCGGCGATTTTATCGCTCGGGTGAAGCAACGAACCGGAGTGGAACTGGCAGTCATCTCCGGGCGCACCGAGGCTGAACTCTCGTATCTGGCCGTGATGCGCGGCCTGGACCTTGACCCGGCCAGCCGGCTTCTCATCGTGGACATCGGCGGCGGATCGACCGAATTCATCCGATCGGAACCGGCGCGCGAGATTTCAGTGGCGAGCCTCGACATTGGATCGGTCAGGCTCACCGAGCGGCTGATTCATCACGACCCGCCAGCCGCAGCCGAAGAGGCGGCGATAGTCCGGGAGGTTGACGCCGAAATAAAGCGGCTGGGATGGAACTTTCGCCCCGACGTGACCGTAGGCATCGCCGGAACTGCGACCACGATAGCGGCCGTAGTGCTGGGGCTGAGGTCTTACGAACCTGGTCGCGTTCACGGATTTCGCCTCGCTCGCGAGCAGGTGCGGGAGACGCTATCGCGCTTCGGTTCGCTTGCGCTCGCCGAGCGCCGCAAACTGCCGGGGCTGGTCGAGGGGCGCGCAGACGTTATATATGCCGGAACGGTGGTGCTCTGGAGGGTGATGGTGCAGTTTGACGCGCCGGAGGTCGTGGTGAGCGACCAGGGGGTGCGATGGGGCCTCGTCTGGCGCGAACTTGGATTGGGTCACGAGGTAGGGGGCAATGACCAAGGCTGAACTTATCGAGGCGGTCGCGCGGGCGACCGGCCAACCCAAGCGGCTCGTTACCCGGACTCTCAAGGTTGCCTTCGACCAGATTGCGCGCTCGATTCGGCGCGACAAACGGTTCTGGATGCCGAAGTTTGGCACGTTCACAGTGCGACGCCGCCGCGCGCGCGCCGGCTACAACCCACGCACCGGGAGCGCGATGACGATTCCGAAGGCGAGTACCGTCGGTTTCCGTCCCGCCAGGGAACTGCGCAAGGGCATCTGAGACGCCCAGTGAACGGGCTCCTACGCTTCGGATGCGCTCAGCGAACTGGGCAGTGTACGCGGCGGCTGAACCGACTGGTATTTCCGAGTCTACGAGTGCCGCTGGTTGACGAGCAGGCGCTCGGGATGGTCTGCTTTCATCTCACAGGAGTTTTCAATGAGCAGCCAAAGGCCTGACAACGCCGAATCCAAGCGCGCGCAACGCCGCGAGTGGGACGAGGCGTCTTTGGGATGGAAAAAGTGGTGGTCGGTCTTCGAGCAGGCAGCGCAAAAGGTCAGCAATCGGCTGATCGAGCTTGCCAACGTGAGGCCCGGAACGCGCGTGCTCGATTTGGCGACCGGGATGGGCGAGCCGGCCCTTACGGCCGCGCGGCGTGTGGGGCCTGCGGGGCGCGTGGTAGCGGTGGACCAGTCCGCCGGCATGCTGGCGGCGGCGCGCGAGCGTTCGGCGGCGCTGGGTCTCACCAATGTGGCGTTTGTGGAGACCGACGGCGAGCTGCCTGCGCTTCATGAGCGCGACTTCGAGGCGGCGTTGTGCAGATGGGGCTTGATGTTCATGCGCGACCTGCCAGCCGCGCTTGGCCATATTCACGACTTGCTCATAGCCGGTGGGCGGTTTGCGACTGCGGTCTGGGATCGGCCGGAAAATGTGCCGCTGATCGGCCTCGCAATCGAGCGTGTCAGGGAGATTGCCGGGCTGCCCGGCGGACCGGACGCGGTACCTGACCCGTGCCGGCTATGGGACACCGAAGCGCTACGCCGGTCGCTCGCGCAGGCCGGCTTCGAGGACATCGCGATAGAGCCGTACCCGGTCATCTTCGAGTTTGAATCGGCAAGTTCATTTCTCGCCTTTCGCCGCGATACCTCCGCACCTCTGCGAAGGCTGCTGAAAAGCATCCCTCCGGAAACCCGGCAAAAGATCGACCAGGCGGTTACCCAGGCGATGGCCCGCTTCGAAGTCGGCGGTGGGCGTATCCGAATGGAGAATCGTGCCTTCCTCGCGAGCGCACGCCGCTCATAACGCGGTCGTTCAAGCTGTTGCGCGTCCCACGGACGGGACCTATCGGTACGCAAGCAGTAGCTGGCTCGCGCTCGACATGACGATTCCGATCTTTTCGCGGTCCGCGTTGTGAGCTCAGCGGGCGATTCGAGTCCGTTGAAACCCAGCCCGAACAATAAAGGGGCCGGGGTGGCATACGGTGTGAGCACCGAAGCAGAGGACACGGGAGAAAACATCGGCCTGCCGCCTGATGCCCGCCGTCAGCGCACCGTTTCGCTGCTTCGCTATTCGCCCGCCGTATGCCTGCTGGCGGTTCTGATCGCCGACGGCGGACGCCGTGCCGACCCCGACCTGTGGGGACATCTGCGCTTCGGTCTGGCCATGCTCCAGTCCCATCGGCTGGTCCTGCATGATCCGTACTCGTATTCCGCGCCCCACCATCTCTGGCGCAACCACGAGTGGCTGACCGAGGTGCTGATGGCTGCGATCTACCGGCAGTTCGGGGTTATCGGTCTCAAACTGATGAAGCTGGCCCTGAGCGCCGCCACGGTTGCTTTTATGCTGTTCGCGATGGAGGAGACCGGAGCTTCGACGCTGGTGCAAATCGGCGTCCTGCTGGCGAGCATGATCGTGCTCGAGATCCAGATGCAGTTCCGGCCGCAGCTTTTCACCTTTTTGTTTCTGGCGGTGATGTGCTGGCTCTTTGCGCGTTACCTGCTTCGCGGCCGAGCCCCGGTTTGGCTTGTGCTTGCGATCTTTCCCTTATGGGCCAATCTGCATGGAGGTTTCATAGCCGGAATCGGCGCACTTTTGACCTTTACGGCCGTCCTCGCGATAGCCGACGCACGCCAGGGTCGCGGTCTTTCCCGAGCCTTCAAGTGCTGTGCGCTGAGCTTGGGCGCGGTGGTGTCAACCTTTATAACGCCGTACGGGATAGGCATGTGGGGTGCGGTCCTGCATGCGCTGCGAGACCCGATAACGCACCGGATCGTAAGCGACTGGCGGCCCTTCCCGAGCGCCATCCAAATGCAGTGGCGCCATGCGCCGGACGGGCTTCTGTACTACGTGCTGTTCGTGGGGATTGCCCTGATGCTCGGCGCGAGTGTCGCCCGGAGCTTCCGATGGGACGACGCTCCGCTGGTCTCCGTAGCGGCCCTGATGTACGTCGCCACGGCGGTTTCCGTCCGAAACATGGCACTGGCGGTAATCGCAAGCGCGGCACCGCTGGCGCGCCACCTGGCATTAAGATCCGCGGCGCCGCCTGACGGCGAGAACCAGGGAGCGGGCCGCCTGCGCCCGCCACGCCAGGGGATGCTCGGCCAGTGCGTCATTGCCGCCGCGGCAATCGCGTACGCGTTCCAAACCGGTCTGTTCTCGCCGCGGCTTCCGTGGGTGGGCGGCCCCTATCCGGCCGGAGCGGTCGCGTTCATGCGCCGGCACAAGCTTTCCGGCAACCTGCTATGCGACTTCAACTGGGGCGAGTACCTGATATGGCATTTGTCGCCCCCCTCGCGCGTCTTTGTCGATGGCCGCTACGATACGGTCTACCCGCGGAAAGTGATCTCGGACTGGGTGGCTTTTTATTTTGACCACCCCGGCGCCGAACGCGTGCTCGAGGACTATCCGCACGACTACGTGCTCATCACGCCGAAATCCCGCGCCTATCGGCTGGTAAGACGCGCGCCGGGATGGAAGTTGATTTATCGGGACACTGACTCCGCGCTGTTCGCGCGCGCGGGATCGGCCGCCGGCAATCTTCCCAGCCCGCCTGCGGTTCGCCCGGCTCCCCCGCCGGGCTTTTTCCCGTAATTTGGCGCTGGTATGGCGCACGTCAGGCGCGCTATGTTTTAGGCGCTCGGCGCAGCGTTTACGGTTTAAGCCGCGAAGGTCTTCAGAACCGTGCTCGGCGGCGAACGCCTGGCACGCGGGCATCGGCAAGGAGCAGAGGCATGAAGGCTGCTGTCTTCCATGGTCCCAATCAGCCGCTCACTATCGAAGAGGTTGGCGTCGACGAGCCGCGCGAGCGCGAAGTGCTCGTGCGCACTGCGGCAAGCGGCGTATGTCACAGCGATCTGCACTTCGTTGAGGGGCTGTACCCGTTGGTGCCGCCGGCGGTGCTCGGCCACGAGGCGGCGGGCGTGGTGGAGAAGGTTGGCAGCCAGGTGTCCTACCTTAAGCCCGGCGACCACATGATCGCATGCCTGTCGGTTTTCTGCGGTTACTGCGAGTTCTGCATGAGCGGCCATCCGAACCGGTGCGAGAACAAGGCTGCGACCCAGCGTGCGGCCGGCGACAAGCCGCGCCTGTTTCAGGGGGCAACGACCGTGAACCAGTTCCTCGACGTATCCGCTTACGCCGAGCAGATGCTGGTTCATGAAAACGCGCTGGTGAAAATCGACCCCGATATACCGCTCGACCGAGCGGCGCTCGTCGGATGTGCCGTGCTGACAGGGGTCGGTGCCGTGCTGAACACCGCCAGGATCGAACCTGGCTCGACGGTTGCCGTCTTCGGTGCTGGCGGCGTAGGTCTCGCGGCGATCCAGGGAGCGCGAATTGTGGGGGCGCGCACCATCATCGCGGTCGACAAGTTCGAAACCAAGCTTGCGATGGCGCGCCGGTTCGGCGCGACTCACGGCGTCGACGCTTCAGCCGGCGACCCCGTTGCCGCGATCCGATCGCTAACCGGCGGCGGGGTAGATTACTCGTTTGAGGCGATCGGGCTCAAGCAGGTTGCCGAGCAGGCTTTCCGATGCCTGCGGGCGGGCGGCGCTGCGACGATCATTGGGTTGATTCCGATAGGGCAGAAGATCGAGATCGACGGTTACCAGTTCCTGAACGAACGCCGCATCCAGGGCTCCTCGATGGGCTCGAACCGGTTCCGAATCGACATGCCGCGCTACCTCGAATTCTACCGGCAAGGGCGCCTCAACCTCGACGACATGATCACGCGGCGCGGACGCCTTGAAGACGTTAACGAGGCGTTCCGCGCGATGAAGGCGGGCGAAGTGGCCCGCACGGTCCTGATGTTCGGCTGATCGGCAGGCCGCGGCTCAAACGAGCCCGAGCTCTTTCATCACGTTACGCAGTTTCTCAGCCGCCGGTTCCGACATCTGCGTAAGCGGCATTCGCATCTCGGCACTGCACTTGCCCATGAACGAGAGCGCCTGCTTGACGGGGATCGGGTTGGTCTCCAGGAACAGCGCGCGCATCAGCGCCAGCGTGCGATAGTGAATCTCCCGTGCTCGCGCGAAGTCGCCCGCAAGTCCGGCCTCCACCACTTCGTGAGTCTCACGCGGCATCACGTTGCTCAGAACCGAGATCACACCTTTTGCGCCCAGCGCCATCATTGGCACGGTCAGCGAATCGTCGCCCGACAGGATAGTAAAGCGTTCGCCGCACAGGCGGCGCATGTCCGAGACCTGGTCCATCGAGCCCGCCGCCTCTTTCACCGCAACGATGTTCGGCAGCACGCTCAGCCGCTGCAAGGTCTCCGCCGTTACGTTCGAGCCGGTGCGGCTCGGGATGTTGTAGACGATAATGGGCAGGTCGACGCTTGCCGCGATCGTTTTGTAATGGCGGTAGATTCCTTCCTGGGTTGGACGATTGTAGTACGGCGAAATCATCAGTGCGCCGTCGGCGCCGGCCTCGCGCGCATAGCGCGTAAGACGCAGCGCCTCGGCCGTCGAGTTCGAGCCGGTGCCGGCAAGCACCGGGACTCGCCGGCGCGCCTGCTCCACCGCGATCCGGATGACGCGCTCGTGTTCGCCGTGACTCAGGGTAGCCGACTCGCCCGTCGATCCGCAGGGCACGATCCCGTCGATGCCCTCCTGGATCTGCCATTCGATAAGCTCGCGCAGCCTTGGTTCGTCGACTTCGCCGTCGCGAAACGGCGTGACCACCGCCGAGATCGCTCCTTGAAACATCACTTCGGCCCTCCCCCTGGTTCGCCGGCCGCTGCCAGGTCGGCCGCGTCAAGTTCAATTCGTCCCCTGAAAACTTCGACCGCGTCTCCGGTCATGAAGATGTGACCGGCGTCGGCGCCGCCCTCGCGCCATTCAACGTCAAGCTCTCCGCCGCGCACCTCGACGATCGCGCGCCGGTTTGCCCGCCCGGTGTGTGCCGCCGCCGCCAGTGCCGCACATGCCCCGGTGCCGCAGGCAAACGTCTCGCCCGAGCCACGCTCCCAGACGCGCATCCGCAGCCGGCCGGCTGCCAGCACGCGCACGAACTCCGTGTTGACGCGGCTGGCAAAGAACGGATGATGCTCGAAGGTGCCGCCGAGACGCGCGAAGGCGGCATCTTCAGCGCCAAAAATCGTTTCGTCGCCGACGAACACCACGCAATGCGGGTTGCCCATCGAGACCACAGTCACGCGGTAGTTGGCGCCCCCGGCTTCGAGCGGATAGTCAATGACCGGCCCCCCGGTACGCACCGGAATAGCAGGCCCTTCGAACTCGGGCGCGCCCATATCAACGGTGGCGGCGTTTACGTGGCCGTCCGCGAACCGCAGCGCGACC
>JAJYVB010000101.1 GCA_021792265.1 Deltaproteobacteria bacterium
CAATCGAGTCCAATGGGTAGAAAATTTTTCCCGTTGCCGCCATACCCGCCAGTTGTCTCGATCCCCGCCGTCGCTAACACCTGAACCGGGGCGCTCACCAGACCCAGAACCCGCGCGAAGTAATACGGAACGACGCGTCTCAACACTATCGTGATTTCGGTGTTGTTGTTGGAAACCTGGGTTGAGACAATTTCGTCCGTAGCGATGCCGTTCTGCTGCGCGAAACTGTTGGCGGTGCTCACGGCGATGTCGGGGTTACCGGGCAGGTAGCTGGCTCCCGCCATCACGGCAGAGTCGGCCGCGTTACGCAGCTCGGCCCAGTTGAAGTAAAGGATGGATTCGTCGGTGCATAGCGCGATCGCTCCGAGCAAGCCGACCAGCGCCAATGCGAGAATTACCATTATCTGCCCACGCGAAGTTTTTTTGTTGGGTATCATCGCTCGAAACCCTCCTAAACAATCGCGACTGTCGCAAATCCAGTCAGAATATGTCACGAAGTTGCAATAGATGCAATAGCTTGTCAACGTATCGCAGGCATGACAATCTACGCCTTATGCATCAAAACGATGCACTTAAGCATGCATGATACGATACAGCCTAAAAATGTTTGAAAATGGCCGGTTTTACGGCCTAATGACGGTACGAACGGCTTCCGCAGCGGCGGCCATAGTGAACCGCCCTTCATAAAGAGCCCGCCCCACGATGACCGCTTCGACACCCTCGTCGAACAGTTTGGCGAGAGCGCGGATGTCCGAAAGCGCGGCGATGCCGCCCGACGCAATTAGCGCCACGCCCATCTGCCGGGCAGCGTCAGCAAACCACGGAGCGTTAGCCCCCGACTCAGTTCCATCACGCGCGATGTCGGTGAGAATCAGCGCTGCGACTCCGGCCTCGACGAAGCGTTGAGCCGCCTCCGTCACGAGTATCGGGCTCGTCTCAACCCATCCTCGAATCGCAAGCCGCCCATCGCGCGCGTCGAGCGAGCCCAGGACTCGCCCCGGAAACTCGCCGCACGCCAACGCGATCAGCTCAGGCGCAAGAACGGCCGCCGAACCGAGCGCGACGAAATCTGCGCCTGCATCGACCGCTTCGCGCACCGCTTCGATCGTCCGTAGACCGCCGCTTAAGTCGAGCCTGCACCGGACTGCTCTCCGGATAGCGCGAAACTCACGCAGATGTCGCGGTGAGCCCGAGACTGCACCGTCGAGATCGACGATATGGATCTGCTCGGCACCCTCAGCCTCGAAGCGGCGCGCGACTTCGGCGGGATCGTCGCCATAAACCGTGGCCGACTCCATGTCGCCGCGTCTTAGGCGTACGACTCGCCCGCCTTTGAGGTCGATGGCGGGAATTACGGTAAAGCGTTCGAACCGGCGCACTTCAGGTAAGCACGCCCTTGGTGGAAAGCACTCCGGACAGGCGGGGCTCGAGCGCGGTCGCCTCATCCATTGCACGGGCGAGCGCCTTGAACGCGGCTTCAACCGTATGATGCGGATTGCGGCCTGCCAGGCGGCGCAGATGAAGGTTCATGCCCACGCCGTCAGCCAAGGCTTTCATAAAGTCGTGCACCAGCACGGTCTGGAAGTTGCCCACGCGCTCCTGCTTGATCGGCAAATCGTAGGCGAGATACGCGCGCCCGCTGATATCCACCACGGCCGAGCAGAGCGCCTCGTCGAGCGACACCGTAGCCTCGCCGAAGCGCCGTATTCCTGATCCGTCGCCCAACGCCTGTCGGAAGGCGCGGCCGAGCACGATGCCGATATCCTCGACCGTGTGATGCTGATCGACTTCCAGGTCGCCGCGCGCCTGGACTTTGAGGTCGAAAAAGCCGTGACGTCCGAAGCTCTCGATCATGTGGTCGAGAAACGGCACGCCGGTGACTGCCTCAACGGTGCCGCCGCCGTCGAGCTTGAGCGCGACCGAGATATCAGTCTCGCGCGTGCGCCGCTGGACGGTCGCAGCTCGTGGCGCGACTGCTTCGGCGAGTTCCGCGCGCGCGACCCCGTAAGGCGGCGCGTCAGCGTGCGCCGCGCCAGCCGCTTTGCGCTTTGACGCCATCGGTTTTCCCTTTTTCAGTCACGTTTTCGCTTACGTGCGACGCCGCGTGACGGAGCCGCGCCAGCCGCAAGTCAATCGCCCGCGCATGTCCTTCGAAGCCTTCCATTCGCGCGAAGGCTGCCGCTGCCGGTCCCAGCCTTTTCATGGCCGCAGCCGAAGCCTGGATTATACTGGTTCGGACGACGAAATCGTAAGCCCCAAGCGGCGAGGCGAAACGAGCGCTGCCGCCGGTGGGTAAAACGTGATTGGGCCCCGCAAGGTAGTCGCCAAGAGGTGCCGGGCTGTTGGCGCCGAGAAAAACCGCTCCTGCCGCGCGTATCCGCCCAAGCCATCGTCGCGGCTGCCGTATTTCGAGCTCCAGATGCTCGGGCGCTACGCGATTGGCGAGCTCAAAGGCCTCTTCGAGGCTGTCCACGACGATAATCGCCCCGCGCCGCGCGAGCACACGCATGACAGCGTCGCGATGCGGGAGCGTATGCGTTGCCGCTTCGAGCGCCGCAGCCACGTTGCTCGCCAGCACCGGCGACGTTGTAATCAGCACCGCCGATTCGTCGCCCGAGCCATGCTCCGCTTGCGCAATAAGGTCCGCCGCCACCCACCTTGGCAGGGCGCTGTCGTCGGCGATTACCAGCACCTCGCTTGGCCCCGCAATTTTGTCGATGTCGACCACACCGTAAACCGCCCGCTTGGCGGCCTGCACCCAGGCGTTGCCCGGACCGACAATCTTGTCGACCGCGGGAATCGTTTTGGTCCCGTAGGCGAGCGCGGCAACCCCTTGCGCCCCGCCCACGCGATAGAACTCGCTCACGCCCGCGACGGCTGCCGCAGCCATCAGAATCGCGGACGCGCGGGGACTTTTGGCTGGCGGCGACACCATCGCTATCTCCCGCACGCCGGCTGCCCGTGCCGCCATGGCGTTCATCAGCACCGACGACGGATAAGGTGCGAGGCCACCCGGTACATAGATTCCGACCCTGGCCAACGGCCGCACCATCAGTCCCATACGAACGCCAACCGAATCGCGAAAGCCGAATGATACTTCGAGCGTGCGGCGATGGAAGTCTGCGATACGGCGTGCCGCGAGCTTTAGCGTTGCGCGCTCAGACGCCTGCAGCCCCTCCAGCGCGGCCTTCAATTCTTCGGGCTCAACCCGCAGCTCGCCGCGCCCGAGCTTGACGCCGTCAAAGCGGGCGGTGAGCTCTACCAACGCCCGGTCGCCGCGCCTTCTGACGTCGGCGATGATTTCACGCACGCGCGCGTCCATTTGAGCATTGTCGCCGCCGCTTCGGCGACGCGCGAGTTCGCGCATGAAGCGGCTGAACTGCGGCGTTCCGGCGCGAATCAGCCGAACCATCACGAAAGCTCAGCCTCAGCCGCGCGTTCGCCCGCGCGAACCCGTTCGATCCGGGCGCCCAGCGCCGCAAGCTTGCGGTCGAGCGCCTCGTAGCCGCGGTCAAGATGGTAGACGCGATCGAGCTCGGTCGTTGCGTCAGCGACCAGGCCGGCCAGGATCAGGCCCATGCTCGCGCGCAAATCCGTCGCCATCACCGGCGCCCCGCTAAGGTTCGTCGGACCGCGCACTATCGCCGTCGATCCCTTGATGATGATATCCGCGCCCATGCGCGTCAGTTCGAGCGCATGCATGAAGCGGTTTTCGAAAATCGTCTCGTTGATGACCGACGTTCCGCGTGCCTGCGTGAGCAGGGCCATCATCTGGGCCTGCAGGTCCGTTGGAAACCCGGGGTAAGGAAGCGTCCTTAACTCGACGGGCCGGAGCTCGCCTTGCCGTTTGACCCGAATACCGTCGGGACCGGAAATCACCTCCGTTCCGGTGTCGGCAAGCTTGGCTATAACCGCTTCCAGATGCTCGGCCACGACACCTCGGACGGTAACGTCTCCACCGGTTATCGCCGCCGCTGCCATCATCGAGCCCGCCTCGACCCGATCGGGGATCACGCGATGCTCGGCGCCGTGCAGGCGTTCAACCCCTTCAACCTCGATCACATGGGTGCCGGCGCCCCGGATTTGCGCTCCCATCGCGCTTAGCGCCGCCGCCAGATCCTGAATCTCAGGCTCGCGCGCGGCGTTCTCGATCTGCGTGCTTCCGCGGGCACGTACCGCAGCCATCAGGATGTTTTCCGTCGCGCCGACCGAAGGCGTGTCCAGCCAGATACGAGCGCCATTGAGCCGTGCCGCGTGCGCGTCCACATAACCGTGGCGCATCTGGATCCTCGCGCCCAGAGCACGGATCCCGGCGATATGCAGATTGACCGGCCGCGCGCCGATCGCGCATCCACCCGGAGTCGAAACCCGCGCTCGGCCGGCCCGCGCCAGCATCGGCCCGAGCACGAGAAAAGACGCCCGCATCGTCTTGACCAGATCATACGGCGCCTCGTGCGAGTGCAGTTGGGCGGCCTGCAATTCCAGATCGTGGTCGCTGAGCCAGGAGTAACGCGCGCCCAGGCGCGAAAGCAGGGCGAGCGCCGTATCGACGTCGCGCAAGCGCGGAACATTACGCAGAATCAACGGCTCGTCGGTAAGCAGCGCAGCGCATAGAATCGCAAGCGTGGCGTTCTTGCTGCCGCTGACTTCGACGGTGCCGCGCAGCGCGACGCCACCACGAATCACCATCCGGTCCATCGCAGCCCCCTGCCCTTTTCAGCTATTGCGGCCGCGCCGCCGAGTTCGCGATCTCACGGGACGCGAGGCACTATCGCTCGCGAATCCGACAACCGCACGCTCGACGCCGGCGAGGTCGCGTTTGACCAGCACTCGCGCCAGTCCAAAGCTGCGCATCAGCTCGGCGACCATGCCCGACTGCCCCGCACCCGCCTCGACAACCAGTGCGCCAGCGGGCAGCAAAAAATTCCGGGCTCCGGCAACAATCCGGCGTGTCAGGTCCAGCCCGTCGGCGCCGCCCGCAAGGGCAACACTCGGCTCATAGTCGCGAACCTCGGGCGCCAATGCTTCAAGCTCTGCGTCGGTCACGTAAGGCGGATTCGAAACTATAACGTCGAAACGCGGACGGCACTCGCACGCGCAAAGCCCCTCCCACAGGTCGCTCACCGCGAACTCGACTCTGCTGGCGCAGCCATGGCGCGCGGCGTTGCGACGCGCGAGCATAAGCGCCGACGACGAAACGTCGGTGGCGAGCACCCGTGCACGCTCCACGCTGGCGGCCACTGCGATGGCAATCGCGCCTGAACCCGTGCCCAGATCGAGGACGCGCGGCGACGGCCTTGCGGCAATCAACCGCAACGTCTCCTCAACCAGCAGTTCCGTTTCGGGCCGCGGGATCAAGACTGCCGGGCCGACCTCGAAGTCCAACGAAAAAAACTCCTTGCGCCCCAGGATGTAAGCAAGCGGTTCCCGGCGAAGCCGCCGATCGAGCAAAGCCCAAAAAGGTTCCGTCTGTGACTCGCCGACGCTGCCGGACCATGAAAAAAGCTCTCCGCGCTCAACGCCGAGCGCATGCGCCAGCAGCAATTCCGCGTCAAGCGGCGGATTCTCAACCCCGGCCCTCGCCAGCGCCCCGCTGGCGTCGCGCATCAACGCGGACGGTTGCTTCCGGGCGCTCCCCGCGCATCCAGCGTTCGCGGCGGCCATCTACGCCTCCATCGCCTCGGCCTGATGGCGGGCGGTAAGTGCGTCTATAATCAGGTCGAGGTCGCCGTCGAGCACAGCGGCAAGCTGATGGAGCGTTAGATTCACGCGATGGTCCGTTACGCGCGACTGCGGGAAGTTGTAGGTTCGGATTCGTTCGGAGCGGTCGCCGGTCCCTACCATCGAGCGCCTGCTCGCAGCGATCTTCGCCTCTTGTTCCGCCCGAGCCTGGTCGAGCAGGCGCGCACGCAGAATTTTCAGCGCCCGCGCCTTGTTTTTGTGCTGCGATTTCTCGTCGCGGCAGACGATTACCATGCCGGTGGGAAGGTGCGTTATCCGAACCGCGGAATCCGTGGTGTTGACGCTCTGTCCGCCCGGCCCCGATGCCCGCATCACGTCGATGCGCAAATCCTTCTCTTCGTTGATGTTGACCTCGACCTCGTCGGGCTCGGGCATCACGGCGACGGTTGCGGCAGAGGTATGGATGCGCCCGGAGGCCTCGGTTGCAGGGACGCGCTGCACCCGATGAACGCCGCTTTCGAACTTGAGCCGGCTGTAAGCGCCGCGCCCGCTCACCTGTGCGATAACCTCCTTGATGCCGCCCAGGCCGGTAGTGCTCATGCTGAGCGGCTCGACGTTCCATCGGCGCCGTTCCGCATAGCGCGAGTACATGCGGTAAAGTTCCCCGGCAAAGAGCGAGGCTTCTTCACCGCCGGTACCGGCACGAATCTCAAGTATTACATTACGTTCGTCGTTGGGATCGCGCGGCGCGAGCAACTCCCGCAGGCGCCGTTCGAGTTCGGCCCGGCTGCGTTCCAATTCAGGCATCTCGGCCCGCGCCAGTTCGCGCAGCTCCGGATCGGTCTCGATAAGCGTGCGATGCTCAGCGATTTCCGTCTCTGTGCGGCGAAATTCCCGGATGCAGGCGATAACTTCTGCTAGTTGAGAGCGCTCGCGCGCAAGTTGCGCGTACTCGCGCTGATTGGCAAGCGTTGCCGCGTCGCCCAGGCGCCGATCGATTTCAGCAAACCGCGCCTCGATTCGCTCAAGCCTATCCAGCATTGTACAGAGATCATGCGCCAGGCGGAGGCCTTCGCCAAACGAAAACCCCGATTCCGGCCGCTGCCAGGCGTAAACCGGGCAGAACCCGATCCCCCGTCACCCGGACGCGCTTTAACGCGCCTCGGGCGGCGGGAGTAATAATGCTACTTTATGCCGTACCTGCGCTTGAAACGTTCGACCCGCCCTGCCGAATCGACCAAACGTTGCTGGCCAGTGAAAAACGGATGGCATTGAGAGCACACTTCGACGTGCAGTTCCGGCCGGGTCGAACGGGTCTCGAAGGTGTTGCCGCACGCGCAGGTAACCACGCAGCGGCGATACTGAGGATGGATCCCAGGTTTCATCTACTCATACCAGCACAGGCAACCTGGAGTATTTTATAGCATGTCTGCGAGGACCGGGCAATTTGCCCCAATCGCGTGGGGCCGATCGTGGCGCGGCACTTATCGCGGCCACCACTGTCTAGCTACCGGCGGTGGGAGGCAGCCGGTGCAGTTTTCTTCTTTCGCCCCGAGGAATTGGCACTTGAAGCCGCAACCGTCTAGAATTAGGCGGTCTGATAGGCAAGCGCCGCGGCACCGGACCAGCCGCGAAGCGGCTTTGCGGTCGCAATCAAGGCGGCGATTGCCCTCGGGCCTGCATCACATGAATTCGCTTGCCGAATACGTTCCGCCGGCCGGGCTTTCCGTTCCAGTGGTGACCATCATTGATTCGGCCGGCCACGTCCTTGTGCGCCAGCAGCGTGAGGCCGTCCGTTTTCTTCTGCAAAAAGGCTCTGGTGCCGACATTGTTTTTGCCTGCGGCACCACCGGCGAGTGGAACCGGCTCGACAATCCGCGCCGACAGACGGTTTCGGAAATTGCGATCGACGAATGCCGAAGGTTCAACGCCGCGTTCCACAAGCGCGTCGAGGCGTGGGTCGGGATTACCGCCGAAACGCGCAAGGCAACGCTGGAAAACCTCGACTTCGCGCTCGAAGCGGCCGCCGACGCGGCCGTAATTGCCCCCCTGTCGATTGCCGACGCCGACGACCCGGTCGAATTCGTAGGCCGCGACATTGGCGCCAGGTTCGAGCAACGCGGCCGCCAGATACCCGTTTTCCTTTACGACAACGCCGACATTGCCGTCTCGGGCAAGGCGCCTCATCTGCACACCCGCGACGTCAAGCTGATGAGCCGGCTTGAATACGTCCGGGGCGTGAAGGTCAGCGCCTCCAGGACCGTCGTGGCCAACTACAGGCGCGCCGCCTCCCACTTCAAGCGCCGCCACGAGTTTGCGATCTGCATCGGCAACGCCTACCTGATTTTCGACCTTTTTGCGCCGGCGGTTGGGCTTGGTGGGCGGCTGCGCCGCTGGCACAACCGCTACCTGACGCGCAATGCGCTACCCTACGGAATCGTGTCAGGCCCTGCCAACATAGCGCCTCGGGAATGGAAACGCGCCTGGCAGGTATGCCGTGCCGGCGAACCGGCGCTGATGGAGCGCTATCGGCGGGTGCTCGAAGAGTTTCGCGATATCTGCAGATTCGAACGCGCAGGCCGCGCTTACGTTCCAGCCATCGCCTGCTTCAAGGCGGCGCTGGCCGAGCTGGGTGTATGCGACAGCACCACAGTGGCACCTGGGACGCCGAGCCTGGACGCAGCCCAGCGGCGGGAGTTTGGAAGGCGTTTCCGCGAGGCGCACAGGCGCGCCGCCGCGATTGTCGAACCCGACTGGCTGAGCGTGGCCACTCGAGCGGCGTTCGAGGAGCGGGCCCTGGTTCATGGCTGATCCACGGCTGGACGCGGTCGGATGCGGTAGCATGGCGGTAGACCTGTTCTACCGCACACCACGCATTATCCGGGCCGACGAAAAGGTGGTGCTCGACACCAAGGTGCCGGGCGCGGGCGTCGAGCGGGCTGAGGTGGGCGGCGTCGTGCTTAACCATCTGGGCTGGGCCCGCATTCTTGGGCTGGAAGTAGGGATCGTCGGCCGGATGGGCAACGACCGCCACGGCGAGTTCCTGCGCCAGGGAATGGACCGGCTCGGAATCAGGCATCATCTGACCCTGGGCAACGAGCCGAGTTCTTTTTCGACAGTGTTCGTGGACGCCGCGGGCAACCGTGCGATCTACATGATGCGCGGCGCTACGGCCGAGCTTCGTGCCGCTGAGATTCGCCGGTTGCACGGCTCGTTTTTGCGCCGCGCGCGGCTCGTGACAACGGAGATCTCACAGCTTCCACTCAAGGCTGTTCTGGCGCTTCTCAAGTTCGCGCGCGACCATGGCATCCCCTCCGTGGTCGATCTGGACGTGCCGCCATCCGACGCCGTCGCCGTGCTCGGAACGCGCGCCGAATTGGAACGGGCACTTCGCCTAGCCACCTACCTCAAGCCCGCCAAGGCGGCAGCCCGCGAACTGGCGGGAGCCGAGGCAGGCGACGAGACACCCGCTATGGCGCGAGCGATCCGGGCGCGTTATGGCAACCGTGCCGTAGCGATCACTCAGGGCGAGCAGGGATGTACCATCGCTTCGGCAAGCGAAACGCTTCAGGTCCCGGGGTTCAAAGTGCGGGTGGTTGACGCCACCGGCGCCGGCGACGCTTTTCTGGGCGCCTTGCTAGCGGGACTGCGATGGGGCCTTTCGTGGGCGGAAATCGGCCGGCTCGGTAACGCTGCGGGAGCGGTGTGCGTCGGCCGGCTCGGCGCCTTCCCGGCGGGATTCGAGTTGCGCGAAGAGATCGCAAGGCTTTACGGGCGCAGGCTTGCGGGACGGCCACCCGGGCGCCCGAGGCAGGCTCCCGCGACTTCGGCACCCAGGCCGGCGCTGGACCCCGACCAGGAGGTCGCGCGTTTTTTCGCGCGTACCTTGAGGGAACTGTCCGCGCTGCGGCGCAAACTCGACGTGCGCGACCTCTCGCGTGCGGTCACGATGATCCGCCGTGCAGAGGAGCAGGGCGGCCGTGTTCACGTAACAGGCGTGGGCAAGCCCGAACACGTGGCGCGCTACGCAGCAAGCCTGCTCTGTTCGGTGGGCACGATGGCGACCTTCCTGCACGCGACCGAGAGCCTTCACGGAAGCCTGGGCCAGGTATGCGCCAACGACGTGGTGATCGCGATTTCAAACAGCGGCAACACCACCGAGATGTGCGCGACGGCGGCCGCAATCAAGGAGCACGGCGCAAAGCTGATCGCAGTAACGGGCGATAAGGGGTCCGAGTTGGCTGTGCTCGCCGATCTCGCGATTCACGCTCCGGTCAAAGAGGACGGCGGTATTCTGGGCCTCGCGCCGCGCATTAGCGTGATGGCCCAGGTGTGCGTGCTGGCGGCACTGTCGGTAGCGCTTGAGGTGACCCGCGGTCTCACCTTCGAGGAGTACAGCCGATGGCATCGCGCGGGCACACTGGGCGAGACCGCGCGCCGCCTGGCCGAGGCCGCGCCGGTCGTAGCTCCCGAGCTGCGCCTGGTGCGGCCGCCCACCGCTTCACGCCAAAACTAGCGCGGTGTCCGGCAAATAACTTGACGAACCAGCTTGGCTGGAATGAGATTCTTCGCTGCGCTCAGAGGCTGTGAATTTTTTAACGCTCCGATTTCACGTCTTATTCTGAGCCATCAGCGAAGCGGCTTTCTTTTGCCGTCCTTCGCGCTTCGCACGTCATTCCGAACGAAGTG
>JAJYVB010000102.1 GCA_021792265.1 Deltaproteobacteria bacterium
GGATGTTGTAGCCGCGGCTCGAGAAAAGGCCCGCCACCCGGGCAAGCACGCCAAATTCGTTCTCTACCAAAACTGAAATGGTACGGGTCTGCATTCGCCGAATCGTACACCGGCATCTCTGGTACCAGGCGGGGCCGCCATGGTTCCCTGGCGCTTTAACGGTTCCGATTGCGGATTATCGGTCCCGATGGCGTGCCAGGAGGGCCATCACTCGGTCCTTCAATGCCAACTTGAGCTTTCGAATTCGTTTTTCCTCTAGTTCCTCTTGAGCCGACAGGTAGGGCCGGCTGCGGTAGGTTTCAAGCTTGCGCTTGAGCTCGCGATGCTGTTCGTAGGCGAGCTTCAGTTCCTCGTCATTGCTGGCGAACTGCTGAATGAGCATTTCTTCTCTGGCTTCCATACGCTCTCCACCGCATTGTTTGCCGCGATGAAAATGGCGTCGCCTGCCCGGCCGTAAATAGGCTGTAACGAGGCAGCGCCAACCGTCGTGCCCGAGATGAGCCCCTCCCCGCCGCACGCAGCAACGTAGGTGGCCCGCGCCGGCAACTCGTCGGCGGTAAGCCATTTCACAGCCCCGTTGCCTGTCCCAAGTCCCACCGCCATCGCACGCTGGTCGAAATCGCTTATGACCACTAGATTTTCGCTCGCCAGATAGGCGGCGAGCCGATTTTCTCCCACGACCAGATCGTCGGTCAACTTCTCTAATCCATCTAACCCATTGGAGCCGACGCGGTAAAGGGCCATGTAAAACTCGCTCCGTCGGGCATCCAGTAGCGGGCAAACCCGGGTGCCCGGCGCGAGCGACAGCGTCTGGCAGGCGCTGACTGCAATAGCGTCCAGGCTGGGGACGCCGACCAATGGGATGTTGGCAGCCGTTGAAAGCCCCTTGGCATAGGCAAGGCCGACGCGAAGCCCAGTGAAAGAACCGGGCCCCAGGGCGACCGCTACGGCCCGCAGCTCCGCTAACTGACAACCCGCCATTGCGAGCGCTTCGACCACCATATCGGCAAGCGCCGCACCATGCGTACCGGGCGCACGTACCAGTTCGGACTTGACCTCGCCCCGGCTAGTCACGGCGACCGATGCAACTCGGCCTCCCGTGTCGATGCCTAGGACCGGCCCGACACCCCAGGTGGTGTCAAGCAGTCGCTTAACCCCGAACAATACGCGAGACGTCATTAAAAATGACAAAAGCCATCAAGATGGCTAACACAAACAGCCCAACCTGAAGCGCTATTTCCCGATGATGCAGCTTGAGTGGGCGGCCGCGTAGCGCCTCGCACGCAAAAAACAGCAAGTGCCCGCCGTCAAGCATCGGAATTGGCACCAGATTTATAATACCGAGCTCAAGGCTGAGCATCACCATGAACATGCCCAGATTGGCAAGCCCGCGCTGGGCCTCCCGCCCAGCCATCTGAGCGATCATTATGGGCCCGCCAAGTGCCTGGCGAATCGGAGTCGAGCCGTCGATGATCTGTGCGAACCCGATGACCAGCGCGCCAATCATATCCCGGCATGTAGTCAGTGCCTGGTCAACCGCCTCTATTGGTCCCAGGCGCAGGACCATTTCGTCGCCGCGCGGCAGGACACCGATAACCCAGTTTGTAACCTTCGTTCCATAAACGGTTTCCGCCGCTTCGCGAATTGGCTGAACGGTGATCGTGAGGTCGCCTGCGCTCGTCCCTTGCTTCCGACGTATGTCAAGGACAAGCTTTTTGCCGCCGCTCGCTTTGACCGCCGTCGAAAGGGCGTCCCAAGTGAAGACCGGGTGTCCGTTTATGGCTCGGATTCGGTCGCCGGGCCTTATACCACCCGCATAGGCCGGCATCGACTTCTGTACTTGCCCAACGACGGGCAATAACACCGGGACACCGTAAAGGAAGAGCAAAACGAGCAGGAGCGGGGCGGCGACGATATTGGCCAACGGACCGGCCAGAACAATCACCGTTCGCCGCCACAGCGGCTGCGTCGGAAATGCACGGCGCCGAAAATGCTCCATTAGCGAGGCTGGCCGGCGTTCAATTAGTGCCTCGACGCCGCTCTTGACGGAGCCCGCGCTGGCGATTTCCGCTAAAAGCAGGGCCTCGTCGGCGCTGGGGGCGCGACCGAGCGCCTGCACGGCCATCCGCTGGTATTCGACTGTATCGCGCGCCTTACCGAGTTCAATGGCAAACGCCAAAAGCTGATCCTCGCGGCCGACAGGCTTCCCCGCGTCGTCCGTAGGCGTCAGATTCTCCTCGCCTCTTGAGGGGGCGTTATTGCCCGCTTTAGGCTTTTCATGCCACGCCAGGGCCGTTAGGAGGTCGCCTTCGATCTCGTTCACAAAATCGGTGGCTTCTTTTTGGCCCGGCTCGTCGGCTACTTCGTCGCCCAGCATCCGGACGTAACCGCCAAACGGGGTCGCCCCGATGGCGTACTCGGTTTCGCCTAAACGGTAGCCCCATATCTTGGGAGGATAACCGACCGAAAAGCGAACGACCCTAACCCCCAACGATTTGGCAGCCGCAAAATGGCCAGCCTCATGAATGATTATCAGAACGGCCAGGATGAAGACCGCGGATGCGATAGATAGAAGCATCGGATAGCAGCATCGCCGTCGGCCCCCCAATAACGGCGAAGCTTCGGCCGCCCTTACCTCGCGTAATAATAGGCGAAAGCTGCAGCGAAGACTAGGCTTGAGGTGCGGTCGAGAAGTCCCCCGTGGCCGGGCAGTATCCAACCCGAGTCCTTGACTCCAGCCGCACGCTTGAAGGCCGAACCGGCGAGGTCTCCTGCCTGCGCCAGAACTCCAACCATCGCAGAGAAAAACAGCGTCGAGAAAACGCCGCCCAGATCGGCCCGAAGCATTGGCGTCAAAACGAAGCCGGCAACAAGCGCAGACACGAAGCCTCCGACCGCGCCCGCCACAGTCTTATTCGGGCTTATCTTTGGCGCGAGCTTCGTCTTTCCGAGGCTGAGGCCGCAAAAATAGGCCCCGGTATCGCTTGCCATCACGAGCAACATCGTCTCGAGCAGCAGCGCGATCCCTCCAGGCGGATTGCGCACCAAAGCAAAGTATGGGAACAGACCTCCGGTCCATAACGCACCCAAAAGGCCCAGCGTATCGTGGCTCAGTCCCAGGCCATTGCCCAGCCAGACGTGCGCCGCTAAAAGGCCCATCGCCAAAAGAATAGCGGGCCAGAGCATCCAAAAACGCACCGGCGCCAGGCCAACCAGCGCGGCAGCCAGGAGGCCAACGACCACCAGCGGGGTGGCGCTTTTTAAGCTGGCCGCCCCTACCATCGCCGCCACCTCGCACAAACCCCACACCAGGAGCAGGGCGATGAGCAGGGTAAAGGCTCCGGACGGCAGAAAGAGGATGGCTGCCGCTACCGCGGGCAGCCCAATTAACGCGGTCCAGAGTCTAGTTCGCAGCACGCAGCGGACTGTGGTCGGGAGGGGAGTCGATAGCGCCAAAACGGCGCTCACGAAGCTGATACGCGACGATCGCTTTGAGAAGTTCGCGCTCGCGGAAATCCGGCCATAACGTGTCGGTAAAATAAAGCTCTGTGTAAGCTATCTGAAAAAGTAAAAAGTTCGAGATCCGTTGCTCTCCCGAAGTTCGGATAAGCAGATCCGGGTCCGGCAGTCCAGCCGTGGCAAGGGTGTTGCTCACCAGATGCTCGTCGATCTGCTCGGGAGTAATTCGCCCCGCCTGCACCTCACGCGCCAGCCGCCTCATAGCCATGACGATATCCTGGCGGCCACCGTAAGAAAGGGCGAGTGCAGTCGTCATCGCGTCGTTTCCTGCAGTGACCTCTTCCATCTGCCGCAGCGCGCGACGTACCGGCTCCGGCAAACGATCCGTATCACCCACCGCGATAAGCCGGATATTGCGGCGCATCAGGCGTTTGGTCTCGGTCAGCAGGTAGCGATGCAGCAGCCTCATCAAAAAGCTGACCTCCGCGCGCGGCCGCTGCCAGTTCTCGCTCGAGAAAGCGAACAGGGTGAGGTAGGGGATACCCAGTTCCCGGGCCGCTTCGACCACCGCGATGACCGAATCCTTGCCACGCCGGTGGCCCTCCGAGCGAGCCAATCCCCGTTGCTCGGCCCAGCGTCCGTTGCCGTCCATCACGATCGTGATGTGGCGTGGCAGCCGCGCTGGATCGAGGGACAGTGCGGGAAACTCGCTCAGCGGAAGTGACGTACCCACGATTGTTAAAGCCAGCGCGGGCCAGGATTCATCCTGACCGGCCGCGCTCAGACTTCCATAATCTCCGCTTCTTTGGCGGCCAGGACCTGGTCGAGCTTCTCGATATACTCGGTGGCGAAGCGCTGGATTTTACCTTCACCTAGCCGGAGCTCGTCCTGGGTAATTTGCTTCTCTTTATGCAACTCGCGCAGCATATCGTTGGCGTCGCGGCGATGGTTTCGCACCGACACCCGAAACTCCTCGGCAAGCTTGCGCACCCTTCGCACCAGCTCACGCCGGCGCTCCTCGTTCAGATCGGGAATCGGCACCCGAATGACTTTGCCGTCGTTTATCGGGTTGAGCCCGAGGTCGGAGGCAAGGATCGCCTTTTCGATCTCATGGATGGACGACTTGTCGTACGGGGTGATCAACAGGAGCTTGGGCTCGGGAGCGGCCAATCCGGCCACCTGCCGCAGCGGGGCTTTGGCGCCGTAATAGTTGACCTGCAGTCCCTCGAGCAGAGCGGTGGAAGCGCGCCCGGTACGGACTCGGGCAAGCTCATGCCTGAAGGCGGTCAGAGCGGCCTCCATTTCTTGCCGGGCTTCTGCGATTACCTCATCCTGCATGACTTGGGTCGCCGGCGTCCACCGTGGTGCCAACCCGCTCCCCGGTTACAACTCGTCTAATATTGCCGGGTTTGCGCAAGTTGAAAACAATGATGGGCATCCGATTCTCCATGCACATCGAAATCGCCGTCCAGTCCATCACTCGGAGGTTGCGCTGCAGGATTTCGAGGTACGACAAGCGCTCGAAGCGTTGGGCGTTGCTCTCCTTGAGCGGATCGCGGTCGTAGACGCCGTCGACGCGATGGCTCGCCTTGAGAATCACTTCGGCGCCGATCTCCATGGCACGCAGGCTGGCCGCCGTGTCGGTGGTGAAGTAGGGATTGCCGGTTCCCGCGGCAAGGATGATCACGCGGCCTTTCTCGAGGTGGCGAACTGCGCGGCGTCGGATGTAAGGCTCGCAGACGGCTTGTATCGCGATCGCCGAAAGGACCCGGGTGCTGACGCCCGTTTGCTCGAGGGCGTTTTGCAGGGCCAGCGCGTTCATGACCGTGGCCAGCATCCCCATCTGGTCGGCTGCCGCGCGGTCCATCCCTCGCGCCTCATATTCGCTTCCGCGCAGGATGTTGCCGCCCCCAATCACGAGCGCAATCTCGACCCCGAGCCCCGCGACCTCCTGGATTTCCGCCGCGACGGAGGCGAGTGCCGCTGGGTCGATTCCTGTGCCTTCGGGCGGCGAAAGTGCCTGACCTGAGACCTTCAGCAGGATGCGCTTGAAGCGCGGCTGCCCAATCTGCCCCTCCGTATTTGTCCCGCTGGCCATCCCCGCCGTATCCCCGCGCCACAGCGGCGCCGTACCTTCCGCTCTCGCTCAGACGCCTTTGCCGTCGAGGCTTTCGCCGAGCTGGTAACGAGTGAAACGGCGAACCTCGATCTTCTCGCCGAGTTTGCCCGCGTGTTCGCCGAGCACGTCCTTTACCGTCAGATTGGGGTCGCGTACGTAAGCCTGCTCGAGCAGACAAACTTCGCGGTAGAATTTTTCCAGCTTGCCCTCGACGATTTTGGCCACCACGGCCTCTGGTTTGCCGGCCGCCTGCGAGGCGTAAATCTGCCGCTCCTGCTCGAGCACGTCTTCGGGCAAGTCCTCACGGCGGATGGCGCGCGGGTTGGCCGCAGCCACCTGCATCGCCAGCTCCCTCACCAATGCTTGAAACTCGGGCGTTTTGGCTACAAAATCCGTCTCGCAGTTGACTTCGATCAGAACTCCAAGCTTGCCGCCGGCGTGGATGTAAGAGCCTATCGCCCCCTCCGAGGCAAGACGGCCGGCACGCTTCACCGCGGCAGCAATGCCTTTCTCGCGCAGCCACAGGACGGCCTTTTCCAGGTCTCCTCTGGAGTCGGCTAGCGCACGCTTGCAGTCCATGACCCCAGCGCCGGTCCGTTCGCGCAGTTCCCTGACCAGGTTAGCGTTAACTTCCATCTTCCCTTTTTCTCTTCCTCCCTGGCCCTACCTCCCCGTAGGGCTTCCGCGGCCGGACCGGGCTGCGCTGCTCGGGGCGAAGCCTGTGGAACGCCCCGCCTGAAGGCTAAACGTTCTGTGGCGGTTCGGGCGCGGGCGGTTCAGCGCTGGCACTGACTCCCTGCTCGTCTTCGAGCCCTTTCTGGCGCTCCTCGAGAAGCTGCTTACCCTCGAGCACTGCATCGGCGATAGCCGCGGTGAAAAGCTTGATGGCTCGGATCGCGTCGTCGTTGCCAGGAATCTTGTAGGCGATTAGGTCGGGATTGCAATTGGTGTCGACAACGGCGGCCACCGGGATCTCGAGGCGGTTCGCTTCGGCGACCGCGATCGCTTCCTTGTTGGTGTCGATGACCCAAAGCGCATCGGGCAGCTTGCGCATGTTCTTGATGCCGGCGAGCGCCGCGAGCAGCTTTTGGTGCTCGCGGGCCATCTCACCCATCTCTTTTTTGGTCAGCGCCTGCGCCATCTCAGGGTCGGCCATAATCTCTTCGAGCTTTTTCAGCCTCTCGATGGAGCCGCGAATCGTCTGGAAGTTGGTCAGCATTCCGCCCAGCCAGCGGTTGTTCACGTAGAACATGCCGCAGCGCTCGGCCTCCTCGCGCACAATGTCCTGCGCCTGCTTCTTGGTGCCCACGAACAGGACCGTGCCGCCCTCCGCCGCCAGGTCGCGGACGAATTCATAGGTGGCGCGGAACATGCGCACGCTTTGCTGCAGGTCGATAATGTAGATGCCGTTGCGAGCCCCGAAAATATAGGACTTCATCTTCGGGTTCCAACGGCTGGTCTGATGGCCGAAGTGAACTCCAGCCTCCAGCAACTGTTTCATGCCGATTTCAGTCATAGGTCGCGAGCAATCGCCCTTAGGGCCCCTTGCCTCCGATCAACAATATTTATCAGGCTCCGAACCGCGGTCCTAGGGCCATTCGCGCGGTCGTCGCCCCTGCGGTAACGGCCGGGTCGAGAGCTGGAACAAGGCCAGTTGCCGGAGATGGCGACGCCAGGACCAATTTAGGCGTTCATCGATTCGAGAAACTCGTCATTGGTCTTGGTGCCCTGCATCTTATCGAGCAGGAACTCCATCGCCTCGACCGGGTTCAGCTGCGAAAGCAGCTTACGCAGGATCCAAACGCGGTTTAGCGTGCTGCGCGGTAGCAGCAGCTCCTCCTTGCGCGTCGAGGAGCGCTGAATATCGATGGTCGGAAAAATGCGCTTCTCGAGCAGCCGGCGGTCCAGAGCGATCTGCTGGTTGCCGGTGCCCTTGAACTCCTCGAAGATGACCTCGTCCATGCGGCTGCCGGTGTCGACCAGTGCGGTCGCGACTATGGTCAGGCTGCCGCCGTCCTCGGTATTACGCGCCGCACCAAAGAACTTCTTCGGCTTGTGCAAGGCGTTCGAGTCGACGCCGCCCGAGAGGATTTTGCCCGAGGGCGGGACAACCGTATTGTAGGCGCGCGCCAGACGCGTTATCGAGTCGAGCAGGATCACGACGTCTCGTCCGTGTTCGACCAGCCGGCGCGCCTTCTCTATCACCATCTCGGCCACCTGGACGTGGCGTGTTGCCGGCTCGTCAAAGGTTGAACTCACCACTTCGCCTTGGACCGAGCGCAGCATATCGGTGACCTCTTCGGGCCGCTCGTCGACCAGCAGCACGATGAGGACGATCTCGGGATGATTCCGGGCGACCGCCTTGGCGATTGCCTGGAGCATCATGGTCTTGCCGGTAAACGGTGCTGCCACGATAAGGCCGCGCTGACCCTTGCCGATAGGCGCGATCAAATCGATGATGCGCGTGGTGTAGTCGCCGGCGTCGTATTCGAGCTTGATCCGCTCCTCGGGATAAAGCGGCGTCAGGTTGTCGAACAGGATCTTGTCCCGCGCCTTCTCGGGCTCGTCGTAGTTGATCGACTCGACCTTGAGCAGCGCGAAGTACCGCTCGCCCTCCTTGGGCGGGCGAATCAGGCCTGAGACCACGTCGCCGGTGCGCAGGTTGAACTTTCGGATCTGGCTCGGCGATATGTAGATGTCATCGGGGCCCGGAAGGTAGTTGTAATCGGGCGCGCGCAGGAATCCGAAGCCGTCGGGCAGGATGTCGAGCACGCCTTCGCCCAGGATCGATCCGTTCTTGGCGGCTTGCGCCTGCAGGACGGCGAAGATCATCTCCTGCTTGCGCATGTTGGTCGCGCCGTCGATGTTGTACTCGCGCGCGATATGGGCGAGCTCGGTAATCTTGGCGCGCTTGAGCGCTTTAAGGTTGAGCACTCCGCTGTCGCTGAGCTTCACCTCAGCCGCTGGTCTTACAGGCTCTCCGACCGGTCCCACGGGACTCGGCGCTTCCTCGAAAGCTCCGGCCGCAGCCGCGGGCCTGCCTGCCGCATCGCCGTTGCCGCTCGCGCGCTGTCGGCCGTGACCCGTTAGTCCTGAACCTGTGGAACCTGCCTCGTCCGGCAACCGTTCGCGCGTCTCATGCCGCGCCGCACCTCTACCCCTGGCCATAGATCTTTCCCACCGTCGCGGATAGTCCTCGCGAATCTAGCCGCTTTAAAAAATGCCTGTTAATCAAGGATCGTCGCTGCATGTCCGCCGAAGCGGCTCTCGCTCCGGTCGCCGGGCCAACCATTCCGCGTCTTGGATGCTAACGGGCGACCGTTCGTCATTGCGGTCGCGGTTGCCGAGTGCTTTGGGATTTAAAACCAGCGCCGTCTCGGATTCACAGCCGCGCTCGTTCTCAAGACGAACAGTGACTATCCGGACTCGGCCTGTTTCGGAACTTCCGACGCGAGAACCCTACGAAAAAGCTAATAGACCGTTACGACCCTGTCAACCATATATCAGGTAATTGTTTGATCCCTTGGGTGGACCGCCGCTTCCGAAGGGCTTCGGGATGCGCGCCTAAGGCCACAAGTTACGGGTCGCAGGAGCGCCCCTGATCTAAGGCATCGACTCGCTGCCGCCTCCGCGACTATGCTATCCGCAGACAGGGCGAGGCAAAAGGCAGGGTCACAGGATTTAACCGTCAAGGCGGCCGCGCGACGATGTTGCCCAGCGCCCTCAGACAGTTTGTGCCCGGAGTAGAAGCCGATTGAGGTCGGCAGGAGTGGACTGCTGGAAATGCGGCATGGCGATTGGGACCGTCGAGCGCGTGGGCTTTCGGGATGACTGTCCGCGCTGCGGCTGGCCGGTGCACGTCTGCCACAATTGTGAATTTTACGACCCTGGGTTCCACAATCAGTGTCGCGAACCGATGGCTGAAGCGGTGACCGACAGGGAACGGGCCAACTTCTGTGAGTACTTCACCCCTGTCGTCAAAAGCGCCAAGAGAGTCGCGGGCGACGAGGCAGCCCGCGACCGGCTCGCGACTCTCTTCAGGAAGCGGAGCTAGCCGCCGGGCATGGCGCTTGCCGCGCGCACTCGTCCGCAGTGGCGAGGAAACCAATCGGCGATACGCGCGCTTTTGTGCTTTGCAAACGCGTCCGCAGGCCCGATTCGTGACGCCTGTGGATGAAGTCTCCGAACCGCCGGCGTTGGTCCCATGGAGCAGCAAATCTCCGCGTTAGTGCTTGCGGCCGGGATGGGCACCCGGATGCGTTCGCAACGCGCAAAGGTGCTGCACGAGTTGGGCGGAATCCCGCTCATCGTCCGGGTCATCAGGGTTCTTGCCGAGTTTGGCGCTCGGCCGCTTGTGGTCGTGGTTGGCCATCAGGCGGCCGACGTTGAGGCGGTGGTTCGCCGCCATGCTACCTCTTCAGAAGATCTCGTTTTTGCCCTCCAGCAGCCACAGCGCGGGACCGGCGACGCTGCCTGGTGTGGCCTACGGGCGCTCGGAACGGACTTTACCGGCGATGTTGTCCTGTGCGGGGCGGATACGCCTATGCTGAGCGCCGCGACGCTTGCTGGCTTTACCGCTTTTCATCGCGCAAGCAGCTCCGGCCTGTCCTTCGTGACTGTACGGCTCGATGAGCCTGGCGCCTACGGGCGCGTGATCCGTGATGGCAGCGGAAAAGTGCTCGGGATCGTTGAAGCCCGCGACGCCTCGCCCGAAGAGCTCTCGATCGATGAAGTC
>JAJYVB010000103.1 GCA_021792265.1 Deltaproteobacteria bacterium
TCGCCCCAACGAACATATTGAGTCGCGATTGGTAACGGTCCAAGCGTTGCGATCGATGGACGGGCTAATCCCTTATCTGAGAAGAATCCTCACGCTGGGAATGCTCGACCATCTCGCGGCGTAGGGACCGCTTCAGCTTGGTGCTGTATGCCTCGTGGCGCGGCGTCGCGCAAGGCGCTTGTACACGTCAGGGAGCCGCGGGAGGAGGCGCAGCCGTCGTGCTCGCATAGGTAAAGGCGAGTACGCGGTTGTTGAAGCTATCGACGATATACACATTCTGGTCCGAATCGACTGCAACCCCCTGTGGCTGGCACAGCGTGGTCGCGTTGACGATTGTCGAGATGTCGTTGCCATTGCAAGACGCGGCGGTGAAACTGCCCTGCTGGCCGAAAACCACATCGGCCGTAATGTCGCCGGGACTTCCGGGAACTCCGGGCGTGCCGCCGCCTGGCGCTGTAGGATCCAGATATTCGAGCACGCGCTCCGTATCCACAACGTACAAATTGTTCTGAAAATCGACGGCGAGCTGGGCAGGCACACAGAGCTGCTCGGCAGTTTCGCCGCAGTTGCGCGTGGTAAAGCTGCCGCCGGCATCGAAAGCCAGGTCCGCCGTAACGTCGCCAGGGCTGCCAGAAACGCCTGGAGTGCCAGGGATTAGCGAAAGAGGGTTGTCATATTCCAGTACCCGGCCATTGACGGAGTCAGACACGTAAACGTTTCCGTTCCGGTCCACCGCCAATCCATCCGGGTAGCAGAGCGTATCCGCACTCGGAATCGGATTAGTGGGGTCTCCGTTATCGCACTCGCGAGAGGTGAATCGAGTGCCGCTCGAACCTTGGCCAATTACTAAGTCGGCTTTAAGCCTCCGCACTGTGCTTCGGCTTGAGGAGGCAAGCGGCTGCTTGAGGAGTAGGACGCGGGAATTGCTGTAATCCGCTACCCATAAATTCCCCGCTTGATCGATCGCGAGCTGGCCGGGTGCGCAGAGGGTTTCCCGGCTTGGTTTGCGGCAGGCAAACGCATCGCCCTTGCCGTCGATTATGGCGCGCGGCGGTCCGGCAACGCATGGGAACTTTCCCTCGCATCCATTGAACGGATCTGCGAAGAGCAGCACACGATTATTGCCGGTATCGGAAACAAACAGATTTCCCGCGCTGTCGGCTGCGAGGCCCTGAGGTGAGCACATCATTGGAGAATCGCGCTTCGGTTTAGCTCCGTGTCGCCTTTTTGTGGGGACGCAAAGCGCGCACGAAGGAGGAGGACCCAGCAGATGACATCCCGTCGAGTAGAAATCGGGCTGCCCGATCACCAGATCGGCAGACTGACCGTTCGCAAAGCCCGCCGCACTGTTCCACCCTAGCACCCGGTTCGAGTCGATCACGTAGAGATGTCCTGCCGCATCTACCGTGGCCGCAAACGGGTAAAGCAGGCTTCGCGCGCTGGGAAAATTTACTCCGTTATGAACAAAGTCGAGCTGCCCCAGTTCACGTGTCGCGACCGACGAGCTGAGCGGCGAGTTGTAAGCCAAAACTCGATTGTTGCTCGAATCCGGGACGTAAAGCCTCCCCGCTGCATCGGTCGCCGCAAGCGAAGGGGCACAAAGAGTGCGGGCGCTCGGCTGATGGCAGCTGTCCGAGGTGAAGTTCTTTTGGCCAAAGACCCGGCTCGCTTTTTGCGGGCCGCTCGACACCGGATGCTCGTACTCAAGGACGCGGCTTGCGTCGGATATGTAGACGTGCCCGGCCGAATCAACCGCAACGCCGGTAGGAAAGCACAGGACTCTCGCGCTCGCTCGTCGCTTTCGCGAACATTGCACCGCAGACGTGAAATCTGCTTGGCCGAACACCAGATCCGCAACGGTATCGCCGGCGCCGGGTTCTCCACTGTTGGGGTCGAGCGGCGTATTGTACTTGAGGACGCGAGCGTTCCCGGCGTCCGCAACGAAGAGGTCGCCGTTCTGGTCCACGGCAAGCCCACCGACCCATCCGTATGGAATACACAGGCTGGACGCCGTTGTAGGCTGCGGATTTGTCGTACACGGAAGGAAGTTGGTGAAGCTGTTGTTCTGCCCGAATACCACGTCGGCGGTCGTATCGCCCGCAGAACCGGGGGTTCCAGGAGTTCCTCCGCCGGGCGCTTTCGGGTTCAGATATACGAGCACGCGGTTGTTCGCGGAGTCAGTAACGAAGAGATTCCCCTGCGGATCCGAAGCCACGCCGGTCGGACCGCATAAATTGTCGGCCGATGGCGGCGGTTGAGCGTTCATGCACGACGAGGACTCGCTGGTGGAGCTCTTATTCCCGAAGACTATGCTCGCAGGCTCGCCTGCGGCATATCCGCTGGCAAACGGCGCGTCGTATTCGAGCACGCGGTCATCGATGAAATCGCTCACGTAGAGATTGCCGGCGGGGTCAGTGGCCGCCGCAACCGGCTGATTCAGGGTGCCGGCGGTGACGGTCGGATATCCGGCGGAGTTGCTGTAGAAGTCCTTTTGTCCGATTACCAGGTCTGCCGGCGCCCCGTTGAGAAACGAGGCGGCACTGGCGAATCCTAAGACGCGGTTATTTCCCTGATCGACAACGTACAAGTGTCCCTGGTTATCAACTACCGCGGCAACTGGTTGGCTAAGCGCTTTGCGGCCGCCGAAATTCGGCGTGTTGTAGGTGAGGCCGATCTGGCCGAGCACGCGATCCGCGGTTTGATCTGCGGTTGTCGCAAAGATGCTCGAAACAACCGCAATCGAGCTAGCGGTCAGAACCAACCGGGCGATCAACCGCGCAATCCCAAGCCGGGACCCTCTGTTTGCGTGGCTGCTCATTATCGCGAAAACCGCTTATCGAGCAACGCGGAGGATAATCCGGAACTTCCTTTCGTATGTCAAGCACGCAAATTTTTGCGCGGACCGCCTAATCCCTTATCTGAGACGAATCCCCGCCCTGGGAATGCTCGACCATCTGACGACGTAGTGCCCCTCCGGCGCGGCGCTGCGTGCCGGCTCGCGCGAAGCCGCTCAACCCGCCGGCGCATCCTTTCCCGCATGCGCGGCTATACAAGTTCTTTCTCGATCTCGGCTGGCCGGGCCATCGCCGGCATGAACCCATCCGGGCACCTGAGCGCCCCCTCCGGCCAACGCGAGCAGTTCACCTTCTCATAGCGCGAGTCTGCTTCCAGGCACCAATTGCAGGCGGCACATCGGACAATCTCGTTCTCCCGCCCTTTCTTCGCCTTGATCGGCCAGTCAGGATCGGCGAGGAGCGCGCGGCAGAGACCGATAATGTCAGCCTTCTCATTCCGAAGGATTTTCTCCGCATGCTGCGGTTCCCTGATTTTGCCGGCCGTGACGATCGGTGTGTCAAAACCAGCTTGCCTGACCGCCGCGCGGACAGCCTCTGCAAGGTGAACGTGCGTCCCGTCGGGCCACCAGAACCACGGACTCATCCGATGGCCGCTGTAGCCGGACATCGGGTCGGGCGGATGTCCCTCGGCTGGCGGCAGCGCGTCTTCAAAGCTAGCGCCAGCGGAGACGCTGATATAATCCGCGCCCAGCTCGGCAAATCGCACCGCTATCTTGGTGCTCTGGAACGGGGTGTTGCCCGTCACATGGAAGTCTTCACCGTTGATCCGGATGCCGAGAGGGTAGTTTTCGCCGACCACGGCACGCACCGCCCGAAAAACCTCGATAGGCAGCCTCATTCTCTTAGGCAGGGTGCCGCCATAACCATCGGCCCGCTTGTTCGCCCGCGACAGGAAGGACGAAAGCGCATAGGCGTGAGCCATGTGGATCTCGATAAAGTCAAAGCCGGCGGCGAGAACGCGCCGGGCCGCGGCCATATGGTTGTTAACGATCCCCACGAGCTCCTCGGTTTTGAAATCCTCGACTCTCTGTCGCCAGCCCGAGCGTGAGAGCTTGAGGTGCTGCATGATCTGGATGCCAACCTTCACCTCGTTGCTCGCCTCGCGGATTGCCTTGACCAGGCTGGTAAGGCCGGGGACAAACTCGTCGCTTGATATGCGAAGGTTATATGGACTCTTCGATGCAAGTACGACAGCTGCCTCTACAACGATCGAGCCGGTGCCGCCTTTCGCCTCTCTCTGGTACCTTTTCGTGAGATCTTCCGTTACATAGCCGTCTTCGGTTGCGAGGCCCGAGACCATCGAGGTGCGCTGTATCCGGTTTGGGAAGGTGACGCTGCGCATTGTGATCGGACTGAACAGCTTTTCGTATTTCATTGGTTGTGCCTTTGGCTGCGAAGCCGCACAAGCCGGCCGCTCCAGTAGCCGGCGAAATTCCAGCATTCGAGCTCGTGATAGAGCGCCCCTTCGCGGTCACCGTTAATGGCCGCCCGCGCCATCCGGATCAGATTTTTGGCGAGCTTGTCCGGACGGTTATGGCTTTTCGAGGCGGCCACCGCGCTTCCCATCCCGAAGGCGAAGCTCTTGTGGCGAAGATAACGCGCCGTCATCCGCTCGGGCGCAATCATGTGATGGACGCGCGCCTGTGGCACGAAGCCAACCCGCCCTCCTTCGCGCGCGATTCTGGCGAAAAGCTCGGTATCCTCACCAGAGTAGGGCCTTCCGCCGACCACGCCCAGATCTTCGCTGAACCATCCGCAGCGATCCAGAATCGTCCGGCGAAAGCATACGTTAGCGCTGAAGTAGGCGGCCAGAGTTTCGAACTGTTCCAGCGGCTCGGCCGCAAGCGCTGACGGGTCATGCACAGCCAGCTTGGCGTAAAGACGCGGCCCAAGCCATTTCGGCGCCTCTGCCTCCCATCGCGGCAGCACCGCACCGCATCCGACGTCCAGCGCGCGATCGTCCATCGCCGCCGCAATCGCGGCGAGCCATTGCGGCTCGGCCACCGCGTCGTCGTCGATGAACAGCAGGTATTCGCCTGACGCTTCCGCTATCGCTCGATTCCGGGTCCGGCTCGAGCCAAGCTGCGGCTCGAAAACGTAACGCACTTCGAAGGGCGCCTCGGCCGCGAACCGCTCGACCACGGCGCGGGTCACGTCGCGCGAGCAGTTGTCGACTACCACGCAGCGCGGCGCAAAACCGGCCGGTATTGTCAACTCCGCTATACTGCGAAGGGTTTGCTGCAGTCTCGGGCCGCGATTATGGGTCGGAACCGCAACCGTAATCCCGCGTGCCATCAGAGGGCTCAGGAAGCGCCAGCCCTGGTCGGAGATTGCGCCGGAGTCTGCCGCGGCGCTGGCGAACCGCTTGTCCGTTGGCCGTCGCGGCGCCCTTGAACGGGCTTGCCGGGTTGCGGGCGGTCGCCATGTGCCACCAGCCACGGTGGAGTGAACGTCACGGCGTCGACCGACACATACGGGTCGGACTTGTCCTCGATGGCGCGGGGGGCGCTCATTTCAAAGCCGAACGCGCAGCTTGCCCCGGGGAGAAGGGGCGCACGCACGGAAGCGAAGTCGGTGAACGCCAGCGGGACGGAAAGCACGACGTGCTCCTCACTGTAGAGCGTGGTCCGATGACGGCCGCGTCCCTCGTAGAAGGTAACGCGCACTACCGCCTGATCGAGCTGCTGGTGGCCGGTGTTGGTGATAGTGCCGAAGATGCCCGGCATACCGTCGCCCGCCATCTTCATCGCCACACCGCTGAGCCTGACCTTGCTGACGTAGGCTTGTTCCCGAGGCGCGCGCTCCATTGTGCGCGTGATTTCCGACAGCTCGCGCGTGTAGCGCATCGCGAGCCCCTGGTTGCCGGTGGCGGGCGCTTGCCCCAGGGCCTGGATTAGGGTGCGGTATGTGTTGATTGTTTCGGTGTAGCGGCGATTGTAGTAAGCGATGAGAGCTGCGGCGCGCTCTTTGGCAGCCCGCTCCTTGGTGGCAAAATCGGCTACGATCCGCCATTTGCGCCGCTCGCGCACCATCACGAAGGTGTCATCATAGGTGACTTTCGGAAAGTCGCCGCTCTTGAGCGAATCCAGTGCCGCTGAAAGCGCGTCGCCTCCGCTGCCGACGGTCGCGTCAATCATCCTTTCCCAGCGCGCGAGCTCAGGCGTTGTGACCTTGACGGGAACGATAGCGAACTTACCGGCGCGCCGCGCCTCGCCCGTCACATAAACGGTATGGTCCAAAACCGGCTCGAAGAGACGGCGGCTGACGTCGGGGGCCAGCGGGATTTCCGTGACAAACTGGGCCAACGTGCAGCTCGCGCGATCCTGCGCCGACAGCAGCCGGTAGCATGCCCGATAGTTCCCGAGCTTGAGCGCCTGGAGATAGCGCGCCGCAACCGGCTGCGGGGGTCCACCGCATCCGCACAACGCCAGCGCAGCCGCCATGGCCGCGAGCAGTGTACCAGTGGCCCGCGCACGCACCGCCCTCATAGCCCTTTGCGCGTAAACCGCGAAGCCCCGTCTCGCTGTCATGCGACGTTCCCGCACACTACCCGCAAACTAATATACGGCACTTCGCGCAACGGTCGAGATGGCTTCGCGTGGCCGGGTAAAGAGACTTTTCACCTGCCCGCTAACGGCGCAAAGGAAGTTGTTTGAGTTCAACTACGTTGCCTTCGGGGTCGCGGATATAGGCGGAAAGCCCCCTGCCCCGCGCACCGTAACGCTCCGCCAGCCCTTCCACCACCTCGACTCCGTGGTCACGCAGATAGCGCAAGACTGCCTCTATGTCTTCTGCTTCGACGCCCAAACAAAAATGCTCGAGATTGCGCCCCGCTTCGACCCGCCCGGCCGCAGGAATCAGGTCCAGCAGGCCCGAACCGCAACGAAGCTGGACCAGTCCCAGTTCTGCCACGCGATGCTCCTCGGTCAAGCCGAGGATGCGGGTGTAGAAGTCGATCGCCCGCGCCATGTCGCGGCATCGAAGCACCAAGTGATCGATCTCGGCCACTCGAAACGGCAAGCTCATAGTGCCCCACCGCCGCAGCCGGCAGCGCTACCCCGCACCCTTCGTGGAATCCTGGCCACGCACGACCTGGCGCCAGCCGGCCAGCGCATGTCTTCACTATAGCTGCCCGGATGCAGCGGGAAAAAACCTGGTTACGGACTCGCTTGCAGCGACCGCCTGCGCCACCATCGCGCCGACGTCGAAGGCGGCCTCGGCGGCTTCGACCTCAGCCTGCTCGGCATGGGTTTCGGGATGAGCCGGGACGAACAGCGAGCAGCAGTCCTGGTCGGGCAGGATCGAAGTTTCGAAGGTCCCCAGGCGGCGCGCCTGTTCGACTATCTCGTTTTTGTCCATGCCAACCAGGGGCCGCAGGATCGGCAGCGAGGCCGCGCGGTCGATGACTGTGATGTTATCGAGCGTCTGCGAGGCGACCTGGCCGAGCGACTCCCCCGTTACCAGGGCCTTGGCACCGCTGCGCTGGGCGAGCGCTTCGGCGATCCTTATCATGAAGCGCCGGTAGAGGATCACCCGCAGCGGACGCGGGGCGCGCGCGACGATTTCGCGCTGCACCGGGGCGAACGGAACCAGCACCAGCGCCGAGTGGCTTTGGTAACGCGTCAAACTGGCGGCGAGATCCTCCGCCTTGTCGCGGCTCGCACTCGACACCAGCGGGTAACTATGGAAATGCACGAAGTCTAACCGCAGCCCGCGCTTCATCATCCGAAAAGCCGCAACCGGCGAGTCGATCCCGCCCGATAGCAGCGCCATCGCTCGCCCGCTCACCCCAACCGGAAGCCCGCCGGCGCCCCGATGGCGTCCGGCCGCAACGAAGGCCGCATCGCGCAGCAGTTCGACGGTGATCGTGAGTTCCGCTTTCTCAAGATCGACGGCGAGGCCAAGTTCCCCCTTGATATCGGCTCCCACGATCCGGTTGATCTCCATCGAGGTGAGCGGAAACCGTTTGTCGGTGCGCCGGCTTTCGACCCGGAAACTGCGTGCCGGATACTGCCGCGCCACTTCGAGCGCCTTGCGCCTTACCGCTTCGATATCGAGTGCCGTCTCGTGGGCGATCGAGAAGTTCTCGATGCCGAAGACGAGCGCGGCACGCTCGCGGGCAGTCGCGTCGTCAACCGAGTCGGGAAGTTCGACCAGGAGCCGGGGTCCCTCGCCGCGCATCGCGCCCAGCGGACAATCGGCGAAAGCGCTCTTAAGATTCTGGCGAAGCTGCGCCGTGAAGCGCCAGCGGTTGCCGCGCTTGAGTGCGATTTCGTGGTATCTTGCTATCAGGTAACGCATCGCTAACCGGGACGCGGCGAATTGCACGCGCCCGCCGGGCAAGTCTATAAGGAACGCGGGAGCATCGCACGGCGGTTCCTGCGGCTCGGGGTGCGGGGCACCAACGCGGCCTGGATTGCGAGTACGCGCAAAGCATGCGGCTGGCTTTATGAACGTAACCGACCAAGTCAACTCCGAGCTGCAACGGCTGCGTCAAAAGCTCGACGCGCCCAACCTTCCCGCGGGCCCTCAGGCTACGGCAGCCGTTCTCGTGCCGCTTGCGGCACGATCGGGCGAGCTCGAAGTTCTCTATATCCGGCGCTCCGATTCGGTCGCGACGCATCGCGGGCAAATCGCCTTTCCCGGCGGCAGGACCAGCCCGTCCGACGCAAACCTGCTGGCGACGGCGCTGCGCGAAACCCACGAAGAGATCGGCTTGGCGCCTTCGGCTGTCGAAGTTCTAGGTGCGATGCCCGCCATGCGGACGATCAGTGGCAGCCTCACCGTTGCACCCTTTGCCGGTTTCATTCCCGTATGGACCGAGCTGCAGCCCGAGCCGCGCGAGGTCGCTGAGATTTTCACCGTTCCCCTGGATGTGCTTCGCGACCAGCGCCACCGCGGTTACTACGAGTGGAGCAACGGCGCCAGCTCCTCACGCCATCCCGCAATCCTTCATCAGGGCAGGGTTATCTGGGGCTTTACCTACCGGGTGACGCTCGACCTGCTCGAGATGCTCGCCTGAGCCTCGCCCCGGCCGCCCATAACGGTGACGAACGAACCTGCCCTCCGCACGGACTCGAAGCCCGCACCCGGCGTGCGCGGATGGCTCGTCGTTGCGACGCTGTTTGTCACGCTGGGCCTGGTCTGGAGCACCTGCTACGGCACGATGGGCGTCTTTATCACCCCGCTCGTCGTGCACTTCGGATGGAGCCGGGCGCGCGCTTCGAGCCTTACCAGCATTCTGGCCGCTTCCTCGGGATTGAGCGTTCCGGTCGTGGGCTGGCTCCTGGACCGGATCGACGCTCGGCAAGTCATCGTAACCGGCGTGGCGATGTGCGCGGTCGGATGCCTGGTCGCGAGCCGCGCGCATTGGTACGGCCCGATGGCTGCCGCGTACCTGGCGCTGGGGCTGGGATTGGGAGCGAGCACGATGCTGCCGGCGGCGCTGGTAGTCGCCAACTGGTTCGAGCAGGGTCGCGGACTTGCCATGGGAATTGCGATGTCGGGCTCGTCGGTCGGCTCGATGATACTGACGCCGGTGGTGAGCGAGACCATCGAGAAGCACGGATGGCGCACCGGGTACGTAGTGCAAGGGCTGCCGATGCTGCTGGTGGCGATACCGCTGCTGCTCGTCTTCGTTCGCGGGCGCCCGCCGCATAAGCGGGCCGCGCCGGGCGATTTGGCTGCGCTAGCCCCGCCCGACGGTCTCGAGATTCGGGCCGCGATGGGCACGCGCTCGCTCTGGCTGCTGGTAGTGGTGCAGTTCTGCTTCGGTTTCGTCGTAGCCGGGAGCGTTTTGCACTTCATTCCGTACCTGCGCGTCCTCGGCTACCGGCCGCGGGCGGCGGCGTTCGCGATGAGTGTCGTATTCGCCTTCAACTCCCTCGGCAAGCTCGTGATGGGATGGTTAGCCGACAGGACCAGCGGACGCTTCGCGCTCACGGTCAATTTTCTGATGTCGCTGGCTGGGATCGCGATGCTGTTCGGGGCGGCGCGGGTGTGGGTGCTGGCGATCGCGCTTCCCTTTTACGGCCTCCCGCTGGGCGCGCCGCAACTGCTTGTGCCGCTGACGACGGTCGAATCGCTGGGACTGAGAAGGTTCGGCTCGATATCCGGCATCACCGGCTTCTGCAACACCGTCGGACGCGCGAGCGGTTCGGTCGCCGCCGGCGCTATATTCGATCTTACCGGCGGCTACGGGGGCGTTCTGCGGCTTTTCATCGCGCTCTCAGCGCTCGGAGCCCTCGCGACGTGCGCATGCCTGCCGCTTGCGGCCGAACAGGCGCGCCTGGAAGAGCGCCGCCGCGCCATCGCCTGACTCCGCAACCTCGCCGCGCCCGCGCGCGACGCCGCCCCA
>JAJYVB010000104.1 GCA_021792265.1 Deltaproteobacteria bacterium
GGCCCCTCCAGGCGCCGCGCCGAGCGCGGTTGCCCTTGACGCCGGCGCGCCTCGCGCGCCATGACTGGGAAACTCCAAATGTGTCACCCATGTACTGGACGAGTACATCGCCTTGCGTCCGATGGGCAGGTGTCCGTATGATCACGCCGGATGCGCATTTCTTTGAGTCGTTGGCGAGGGGGTTCTGCCCTCGCAAGCTTAGACCAAAATGCTGGACGGTTGCCGTCCGATCCGGTGTTCGTGGTCCTGCCAGAGATCCAGATTGGTCGAACCCTGTTCCAGCCTCGGCCTAACCCGTAGGTGAAGCGCGAAATCATAATCAACGCATGTGCCATGGAGGTTAGAGTGGCACTGGTCGAGGACGGGCAGCTCAGCGAGCTGTTCGTCGAGCGCGGCGAGCACCGCAGCTTGGCCGGCAACATTTACAAGGGGCGGGTCACCAGGGTGCTCCCGGGGATGCAGGCCGCCTTCGTCGATATCGGCCTGGAGCGGGCGGGCTTTCTCCACGTTTCGGACTTCCGCAACGACCTTGGGACGAACCTCCGGTCGCTAGCCGACGTGGTGGGCGAAGACGAGGTTGAAACAGACCTCGTCGATCCGGCTGACGGTGCTGGCGTCTGGGAGGCCGTTGGCGACGACCTTGGGGAGTCGCCGTTGGATTCCGGTAGTTCGTCTACGCTATCCGAGGTAGCCGCTTCGCGGGGAGCCAAGGGCCCGAACTCATCGAGCGCCGACCGGCGGCGACGGGGCGCTCCGCGTGCTCGTATTCCTATCGAGCAGCAGCTTCGCCGCAATCAGGACATCATCGTCCAGATCGCGAAAGAGCCCATGGGGACCAAGGGTTCGCGGCTTACTTCGGTGGTCTCGCTTCCCGGCCGCTACCTGGTCTACATGCCGACCAGCCCAAACCTTGGCGTGTCGCGCCGCATCGAAAGCGCCGAAGAACGCCGGCGGCTGCGCGATATCGTCAGCGAGCTGCGTCCGCCTCAAGGCGGCTTTATCGTACGCACCGCCTGCGAAGGGATCACCCGGCGCGAAATTCAGCGCGATATTTCCTTTCTGACCAAGCTCTGGAATTCGATCGTCAAAAAGTACGAGAGCGCCCCGTCGCCCTCGATTCTTTACAGCGACCTCGACCTGACCCTGCGGGTGGTCCGCGACCTGTTCTCCAGCCAGATCGACCGGCTGTGGTGCGACGATCGGGAGGCGTTCGACCGGATTACGCAGTTCGTTCTAACCTATATGCCGCGGCTGCGCGGCCGCCTGTCCTTTTACGAACGGCCCGAGCCGATCTCCGACTACTTCAAGATCGAGCCGCAGATCGAGCAGGCACTCGACCGCAGGGTTGACCTTAAGTCAGGCGGATATCTCATCTTCGACCAGGCCGAGGCGCTAACCGCGATCGACGTCAACACCGGCCGCTTCGTAGGTAAGCGCAATCAGGACGAAACCGTGCTCAAGACCAACCTTGAGGCGGCCGACGAAGTGGTGCGCCAGCTCCGGCTGCGCAACATTGGCGGCATTATAGTAGTCGACTTCATCGATATGGCACGCGAGGCGGACCGCAGGAAGGTGAGCGAAGGGCTGGCCCAGGCGCTCAAGCGCGACAAGGCGCGCACCTCGGTGCTCAAAATTTCCGAGTTCGGCCTCGTACAAATGACGCGCAAGCGCACGCGCGAGAGTCTCGAAGAACTGCTCACCGTCGCCTGCCCACGTTGCCACGCCAGGGGGGTGACAAAGTCGGTCGCGACTCTGGCGATCGAAGCCCTGAGGGCAATCGGGCGTGAGGCGCTGAGCCGCGCTCTGCACGACATGGTGATTGTCAAGCTCAACCCCGACGTCGCGCGTTACCTCTATGACGTAGGCGCCCGTGACCTCGCTACGCTGGAGAAGCGGCTCGGGATCAAAATCGTGCTCCGCTCGATGGAGGGGCTGGAAGCCGACGCCTTCCAAATGGAACCCGCTCCGGCTGCCGCCTGACGGGAACGGTGCCCGGCCCGGCGGTTGCCGGAGCGGGCGCGAAAGCGGACGCTGTCGTGAGCGCAGACGTCTCTGCCAGCGATGTTGGGCCAATGATCAGGCAAGGATTAGCGGTTTTTATGCTGGCGTGCGCGGTAGTGGCCGCACCGGCGCGGGCGGTCGCAAGTGCCCGCGTCTGGGAACCCCTCGTCGTAAAAGGCGCCCTGCTGCAACCGCTTCTGGGAAAGGCCGAGGCGCACCTGGAAGTGCTCGCGGTGCACAACGGTCACTTGGTTCCCATCCCGTTTCAGGTCGACGAGCGGCTACCTGACGGCCACTATGCGCTCGGCTACGGTCCCCATCCAGTTGCCTCCGACCATCCCGGCAGGCTTGGCGCTTACGATGAGATGGCACTCATGGTTTCCGACCTCGGCAACCGCGCCGACGCGTCGGACGGTTTGCCGAAGGGCGCGCTCGAGCTGGACGTCGCAGACCCCTTGGGTGGTCGGGACCGCTACGCCTACATAGCAGCCGTTGCCCGTCCCGTTCGTACCTCGGTCAGCTACGTCCGCTATGATCCAGCTACCGAGAGTATCGAGACCGACAATTACCGTCTGGGCCTTACACACGAGTTCCCGACTGATTTCGCCCTGCAAACCGCCATGGGCCAGCATCATCGCAACCTGATTCGCGGCTTCCAGATGGAAACCCGCGCTCGGGTGTTCATGCTTGTGCCGATGCATCTGACTGAGGCCGACGTCTCTAACCAGGTGCTCGCGTACAAAACCGGACCAATCAGGATCATCCGCGAGCAAAGCCATCGTGTCCGACTGATTCTCAAGCTGCACTCGCCGCGGGTCACCAGCTATGAGTTTCTTTCCAGGGACGAGATCGACACTCCGTTCACCATCTATCTGCCGTGGATGCCAAGCCTGGTCTTTGGTGCTATCCACGTGCGGACGGACATGGCGTTTCGCCACCTTAGCGGCGAACAAGTCGCCTGGTCGGCTCCGTCAGGCGGGATCGTCCGTGCCGGCACCCAGGCCGCGCAAAGCGCCCTTGAACCAACCCTCTCGGCCGGGCGGGTGAAGTGGACCGCCTTTCGCGCGCAGGACTTTCTTGTGATGCAAACCTTTGCGCCCACGCCCGATCTGAATCGGCTTGACTTCAGGCTTTACTATAGCAACGCGGCTGGAGAACTTCGTATCGGATACCGGATTGGCGGATGGGGCTCGTTGGCAAGTGGGCACCACACTCTGGACCCGGTAGTCCTGATCGCTCCCGCAAGCTACTCAGGCCAAACGCTCAGCCGCGAGCTCGAGATCCCGCCGCTGGTAAGGGTTGCTCCGTTTAATCCGAAGCCGCTATCCGGACAGACGCTCAGCGCCCGGTAAACCGCGGTTTGCGCTTGGCGCCAAAGGACTCTACTCCCTCGCGAAAATCATCGGAGTTACGTAGCCGCCCGTAGGCTTGCCCTTCAAGTTCGAGCCCAACGTGAAGCGGCGCGTCCTGCGCCGTGTTCAGTACCTGCTTGAGCGTGCGTTGAGCCAGCGGCGAGAACCCCCGCAGCTCCTCGACCAATTCGTCAACTGCGGCCCCAAGTTCATCCTTCGGCACAATCTTAACCGCGATTCCCCACCGGTAGGCTTCATCGGCCGGGATCCGCCGCGATCGCATCGCCACGTCCTTCGCCCTGCTTATACCGATCATCTTGAGAAGCCGAATCGATCCGCCTGAGCCGGTGATCATTCCGATGCGCTGCTCCGGCTGCCCCAGCTCGGCATTATCGGCAAGGACCCGAAAGTCGCACGCCAAAACGAATTCCAGCGCGACGCCAAAGCAGTAACCCTGAATCGCGGCGATAACCGGTTTGTGGCAGCGCTCGGGCGCAGCCACGTTACGGGCCAGTTCGGACAGATGCTCCGGCGTTTCGGCCATGAAGCCGGGAATGTCACCGCCCGAAGAGAAGTGGGCACCTGCCGCGCGCATCACGACAACTCGCACGCTGGGGTCGCGGTCGAGTTCAGCAAAGACCGCTGCCAGTTGCTCGCGTTCGCGCATCGAGATGACGTTGAAGGGCGGGCGGTCGAGGATGATATCGGCGCGCTCGCGTTCCGGCGACACCTCGACGCGGAAGCCGTCGAGCGCTGCCAGCAGTTGGGGAATCGTAGTTGTAAAGCTGTTAGCCAAGTTTGCTCTCCTGTTGCGTGCGATACGGCTCAATTTGCTCCTAACCCAGATCGGCGAGCAACAGTCCCGTCAGGTACTCGCCTTCGGCGTGGCCCAGCAGCGTGGGATGGTCCGGGCCGGCACCAAGGTGGGCAAGGAGGCGCAGCGCGCGCTGGCCGCGCGCCAGGCCGAAGCGAACTGCGCGCATAAAATCCTCGCCTCGAACATGTGCCGAGCAGCTAAACGTCATAAGGAATCCGCCCGGCGCCAGCAGGCGCACCGCCTGATGGTTCAGTTCCGTGTAAAGCGAAAGCGCGTGCACGGCATCCTTGCGGCTGCGCGCAAGCGGCGGGGGGTCGAGCACCGCAAGGTCGAAACGTTCGGTGGCCGAGGCAAGGTAGCTCCTGATGTCGGCCTGCACCAGCTCGACAGCCTGGGGCGCCAGGCCATTGAGCGCGAGGTTGTGCTTCAAACCGGCAAGGGCTCGCGCCGAGCTGTCCACGGCGACCACGCGGCTCGCGCCAGCGCGAAGCGCTGCCAGTGTGAAGCCTCCGGTGTAGCAGCACGCGTCGAGCACTGAGGCGCCTCGCGCGAACGCCGCGAGGCGCACCCGATTTTCCCGCTGGTCAAGAAAATAACCGCTCTTTTGCCCGTGCTCAAAATCGACTTCGACACGGATCTGGTTTTCGACCGCAACCGCTTTGGAAACCGCTTCGCCCCAAAGCACTGAGCATCGATCCGCGAGCCCCTCCCTGCGCCTGACCGCACCGACGCTGCGCTCCAAGATCGAGCGCGGCGATAAACGCTCACTCAGCATGGCTACAATCTCGTCGCGCAACCGGTCCATCCCGGCGCTTAAGATCTGTACCACCAAAACATCGGCGTACCGGTCGACGACCAGTCCCGAAAGGCCGTCGCCGTCTCCGTTGACGACGCGATAGCAGTTGCTATCGGCGCCAACGACTCTGCTCCGCAGGGCGAGCGCGCCGGTCAGGCGCTGTTCCAGCAGGGCGCGCATGTCCTGGCCGGGATTCCAGCTAATGATTCGGACGGCGATCGTAGTTGTCGGATTGAAGTGGCCCAGTGCAACGAAACGGCCTTCTGCGTCGCACAGCTCAATCAAGGCTCCGGCCTGGAGGCCGGCAGGCTCGACCCGGTCAATGGCCTGCGAGAAGACCCAGGGATTCCCACCCCGGACCACCTTGTCGCGACCGGCCTTCAGGATTACCCGCCCCTGCTCCATCCCACTCCGTCACGCCGTACGCTGACAAGGTTCTGTTGAGCGGCAAACGCGCCACAGACTATTTTCGGCTGTCATCCGGCGTCCGTAGGCCAAGGCTTCTCGCCAGGGCGTACGAATCTGCCGCTTCGGCCGCCGCTCTTATGCACCAGCCGCACGCTGTCGACCGCCATGGCGCGGTCTATCGCCTTGGCCATGTCATATATTGCGAGCGCAGCCGCGCTGACGGCCACCATCGCTTCCATCTCGACGCCGGTGCGCGCCTCGGTCGTCGCGCGCGCTTCGATTTCGAGCGCCGAACCCGCAGGGTCGGCGCGGAAGTCGACCTCAACGACGCTAAGCGGTATCTGATGGCAGAGCGGAATCAACTCGTGGGTGCGTTTGGCAGCCATGATCCCAGCCAGGCGCGCCACCGCGAGCGCTTCGCCTTTCTTGAGCGCCCCGCTTTCGATAGCCCGCAGCGTCGCCAGCTGCATCCGGACGGCCGCGCGTGCCACGGCCCGGCGCCGGGTAACCGGCTTCTCGCCCACGTCAACCATGCGGGCGCGGCCTTGACGGTCGAGATGGGTAAGTGCATTGGCACGTGTGCCCGGCGCACTATCGGCAGTCGTCCCATCCCGCCCGCTGTGCCTCTTTTTGCCGCCCTGTGCCACAGCGGCTAAGAGTCTATGTCGGACTGGCCTGGCTAACAATCGAAGGACGTTCTGGGTGCGTAGTGAGCGAGAACGCCGCGTTCAAGCCCCTCAGCGTAGCTGCGTAAAGGCCGCAATATTCAGTTCCGCTGCCAGGCCGCGCGCTGTTCGCCGGCAACTGACCACGGTCGGTCTGGTCAAGCCCTCCCGCCGCTGAGCGGTCATCTTCAAGCTTTCCCGCACTAAACGCGCCAGGCAAAATACTCGCGCTGAAGCGTCCAGCTAACGCCGTCGATCGAGCGTTCGCTGAGCCAACGAAACCGGTCGGCCTCGATATCGGTAAAACTCCACCGTATGATCGCTTCAGAACCTTCGGGCGGAACCGAACCGTAAAGGCGCGCCAGGTTTGGAGGTTCCTTTCCCTCCTGAACGATATCCGCGCCGCGCGCGCGGCCGATTTGGTTGCAATAGACCTGGTTCAACGGATCGGACCATAGGATGCGCCAGGCGTCGAGGCTCGGATCGAATATTCGCAGCGTCGTACCGTAAAATAACCCCGGCACCGCAAAAACATCCTGAATCGCCCGTCCTTCCAGCACCCAGCCCGCGCAGACCATCCCTTTCATCAGCCTCTGCGAACCATCGTTCCCATGGATGACGACATCCATTTCCCATCGGCCGACCAGCCAGGCGTAAAGGCGCAGTTTTTCGGCCCGGTCGGATGCCGGACCGTCGCTGTGAAGCGCCTCGGCAAGCGAGCGCGCAGAGGCAGGAATTGCAACCATCGTGGGTCTCCCTGATGATTTCAACCGGAATTTCCATGTACGAACCCATTTTGAAATCCCGGTTCTGGCTAGCACGGGCGCAAAGCGCCTCGCTAACCGAAATTTGAGCCTGTTTTTGAGCGCAGAGGCGTGTTCCGCGGTGACAGTTTGATCGTCGCCGATCGCGCCTCAGCGCTCACCATCATGTTGACGTACCGCGCTCCGTGACGGCGGTATTTGCCGCGGTAAGCAGCGTCGATCTCGTCGTTGAGATGCGGGTCCGCCTTCAAGAAGGTCACGTCTTTCTCGACACCGCCGGCCCGGATTCGACCTTCGTGGCGCGCCTGGACGCCACGGAACCATTTGGAGCTGCGCCCGTAAGCGGATCGGACATAGAGGTCGTCGCCGACGCGGACCACCCAGATCGTCACCGGGTTTCGTAGCGTGCCGTCGCGCCGCAGTGGCGCTATCTCAAGTTCTTCCGCTGTCCCGACCTTGCTGAGTTCGTCGCGCGTCCACGTCGTCATCGGCGCGGCTCCTTCATTCGACGCTTGATTCAGCTTGGTATTGCTGGTCGCTGACCTTTTCCATCCAGTCGACGGCCTTGCCGTTGAGCTTTTCCACAATTGCGATATGCGACATCGCAGTGGTCGACGTGGCGCCATGCCAATGCTTCTTGCCGGGCGGACACCAGATAACATCGCCGGGCCGGATCTCCTCTTTGGGTTCACCCCAACACCGCGTCCAGCCGCATCCAGAGGTGACGATCAAGGTCTGGCCGAGCGGATGGGTATGCCAGGCCGTGCGCGCGCCGGGTTCGAACGTCACCAATGCGCCATAAACACGGGCGGGTTCGGGCGGCTCGAAGAGGGGGTCGATTCGTACCGAGCCGGTAAAATTTTCGCTCGGTCCCTTGCGGGAAGGCTGTGAACCGCTTCGCTTGATCTCCATTGTCTCTACCTTCGCCTGATTTGGCAGTCTAGCCGACTGCCCTCGATCATGAATTTAAAGCGCGTGACAGCATACGGCTAGTGCGGTTTCCCGCAAATAACTTGACGGACCAGCTTGGCTGGAATGAGATTCTTCGCTGCGCTCAGAGCTTGTGAATTTTTTAACGCTCCGATTTCAGATGTTATTCTGAGCCGCCGGCGAAGCGGCTTTCTTTTGCCGTCCTTCGCGCTTCGCACGTCATTCCGAACGAAGTGAGGAATCCGCCGAAGGCGGTTTTGCTTCACCCCGCAGCGGGGATTCCTCGCTGCAGAGGCCCCTCTCGCTTCACTCAGGGCGCCGCAGCGGCGGCTCGGAATGACAGGAAAAATTTACAGCCTCTCAGAATAACAGAAGCGGGCGCTTCTATTGCCATTCTGAGGGAAGGTTGCCGGGGCGAAGAATCCCATGCCGGTAACGACCACCATAAACTTATTAACGGGACACCGCACTAGTGGCGGCCAGGCGCGAAGTGGGAGCGCGCCGATGGAAGCGCGTCAGAACTCCGTATGCAGGCGCACCGCGAAAACGGAGACCGGGCCGCGCGCGCGGTTAAAGGCCGGATTGGCGACAAACTGGTAATCCACTGCGACGTGGAAGTACTGCGTGACTGCCCAATCGTAGTAGGTTTCCACAACTTGCTCCCAGCCGTAGCTCAACGCGCCGTCGCCGTCGAGGATGCCCGTGCCGCCTGCCGCCAGGAACTTCTGGTTGGCGCGCGAAATGCCGCTCGCCACGCCGGCCAGGCCGAAGGTGTCGTAAGGGCGATGCCACGCTTCGCCTTTGACGCTCAAGCCAAGTGACGCCGTGTAATTAATGTCGGTGAACATCCACGCTTCGTTGTGGCCGTCGTTCCAGCCGACGCGTGAAAACACCCCGGCGTTTTTCGTAATTTCCTGTTCCCAGTTCAGCCCAAAACCGTACTCATAGCGATTAGCGCGCGTCTGGGAGATGTTCACCTCGGGAGCCGAAAGCGCGGCTTGGTAGCTGCCCATGTGCGCTTGATTGAGATAGGCCAGAAAGCGAATCGCTCCAGCGTGAGCATTGATGCCGTAACGGCGCTCGAATTCCGCCACCATCCCCCACGAGCGCCAAAACTGGCCGTCGCCGGCGGAACTCGCGCTGGGCAGCGTAAAAAGCAGGTCTTCGGCCGTGAAACCGTTTCTGAAGCCCGGCACCTGGAAGAATCCGTAGCGCAAAGCCCACTTCGGCCGGTTCAATTCGATAGCCAGACCCGTTGTGTATCCCAAGGCATCCGACGGGTAATCCCAGGCAGCGTTCGCCATCAAAGCCCAGTTCATGAACTGCGTGCGCGGGTCGTTCGCGTAAGAGTTGTTGTCGAAGATGTCCTTTGCACTGAACCGGCCAATGGTTAGCGTGACCCGCGAAACGGGACGTTTGCCGGCCAAGGTGAGTTCGTCATCAGGCACGTCCTCCTGCTCGCTACCCAGACCGATGGTCTGCCGGATGAACACGCGCGCAATGTTCATCCTGGGAAAAGCCGTACCTATCTTGTAGGCCTCCCCGTTGGGAAAAGCGTCAATTCCAACGGTGTTGCCGAGCCCGAAGCCCTGCCATATCAAGTCGTCAAGATGCGCTTCCGCGCCCGGCCACAATCGCATCCCGAAGTACAGATCCAGAGACGCCGTCTCCCGGGTTTCACCGGCCTTCGGAAGGCTGTTTGCGCCGGAATACCTAGCCCAAAATCCCGGATAGCCCTGAACAATTTCAGTGTTTTGAACGTGCCAGTTCCAGGCCTGCTCGTATCCATCGGCTTCGGCGCCAGACCATTCGTTGACCGCGGCGCCCCACGGATCGGTCTGCTGCGCGCAAGGCGCGGGCGCCCACGCGCAAGTGCAGGCCATGGCGCTGGCCAGCGTAAGCGCGCGTATTTTCGCGACATTTTTCATGGGCGCGCCTCAACTGAGAATAGTTCTCAATTTCAATTAGGTCAACCGCACCAATAGATCGACGGCGCGCACCCAGACCCGGACCTACCGCCTTCTCCCCTGCCCGCCGGTCAACGCCCGAAGTGCTTGAAGGCGCCGGCAAGCTCGAGCGCGCGATACACAACCAGCGCTGTCATCAGCAGCAGGTAGCCGCGCAAAACGACCAGCGCGAACTTTGCGCTTCGTCCAAGCGGTATCGCGCCAAGTTTTGAAGTGTCGAGCTTCTGCTCCGGCAGATCATGCAGGGGATGCACCACCACGAACCGGGTTCGCGCCCGGCCGGTCCCGCGCGGCATTTTCGTTATCGTTGCCATGTGGCCGAGCCCTCCTCTCTTGCGCTCAGGCGGGAAACAGTTCCGGCGCGATGACCTGGGCGGCGAGTATCAGCGAGAGTGAAAACAGGACCGCGATGATGGTCCAGTTGATGACGTTGTTCCACGGGCGGTTGACCCAGCGATCCCCCAGCAGTTCACGGTCGTTGAGCAGAAGCTGCAAAAAAACGAT
>JAJYVB010000105.1 GCA_021792265.1 Deltaproteobacteria bacterium
CACCGTGAACCTCACGCTTGCGCCCACGGGTATGAGATCGACGTCGGCTTGCGGAACCGGCACGACCAGCCGCAGATGGTCGATCTGCTCGAGACGCAACATCGGCACGGCCGCCGAAAGCGGCTCACTCGGCGGACCGACCAGGGCGCCGGGATGCACGTTGCGCTCCGTGATGATCCCGGAGAATGGCGCGCGAATCACCAGATAGCCCGCCAGGGTCTTGAGCGAACGCACGCGATCTCGATCCGCTTTGACGGCCTGTCCGGCCAACTCAAGTTCGTTGGGAGAAACCGCTCCCGGCGTGTGCGACGCTTTGAGCAGCCGCCGGTAGGTTGCCTCGGCGCCAACCATGGTGGCTTCAGCCTGCGCTGTCTGCGCCAGCAGTTCGGGCGCGGAGAGCTGCACGAGGATTTGTCCCTTGCGCACGCTCGAGCCTCGGTCCACATCGACACTCTCGACGAAACCCTGCACCTTCGGATAGAGCGCGACCACCTGCCACGGCGTCAGTTCCGCGGGCAATCGCTCCGTGAGCGAAAGGCGTCGAGAAATGACCCGCACTGCATCAACGGTCGGTGCCTGTGCTTTCGACGAAGCCGCGGCGGTCCGCGCGACCGGCGCCAAGCAGACGAACAGGACGAACATCAACACAAAGAAGAAGGTTTTCTGTCGCTGCAATCTCATCGACGGCTTTCCGCAAAGACGCTTTCCGGATCATCCGGGTCCAGAGAGTTGGAACGCATCGGCCGGTCCGGCGTGAGTAGGACGAAGACGGCCGGCAGAACCAGGAGTGTCGCAAACAGTGAGGCGAGAAGGCCCCCGATGACCGCCCGGCCGAGCGGAGCGGTCTGAGCGCCGCCTGCACCGAACCCTGACGCCATCGGCAGCATCCCCGCAATCATCGCGAGCGTCGTCATCAGGATTGGACGGAGCCGCCGCTGCGCGGCTTCCACGACTGCGCCGAACGGACCCTCTCCCGCGCGGCGCTGATGACGGGCGAACGTGATGAGAAGCACCGCGTTGGCGACCCCGACGCCGACTGCCATGATCGCGCCCATAAACGATTCCACGTTCAGCGTGCTGTCGGTGACAAGGAGCATCAGGACTACGCCGGCCAGAACCGCGGGCACAGTCGAGATTACCGCGAGCGCGTCGCGCACGGACTCAAAATTCGCCGCGAGCACGAGGAGCACGACCGCGACGGCCAGCATCAAACCGGAGCGAAGACCGGCCAGCGTATTCAGCATCTGCGCCAGTTGACCGCGGTTTTCGACTGTCACGCCTCGTGGCGGCGCGCCGAGCGAGGCGATCGCGCGCTCGATATCGTCCGCAGCCCGGCCGTAATCGTCGCCGCTGATATTGGCCGTGACGTTAAGGCTGCGCTGATTGTTCAGATGGTCGATCTCTCCCATCGTCCGCCCGGGCGACACGGTGGCCACGTCGGAAACCAGGGGACGCGACGCGCCGATCGGCATCACCGGCAGATGGCGCAGAGTGCCGCCGATCGCGAGCTCGGTCTGTGGGACCCGAACCTCGACCGGGTAAGGAATCCCGGATTTGGGGTCGACCCAATAGTTGCGGCTGATCAGCACGCTGGTTGCGGTCGCGTCGATGACCGACGTTGCGACCTGGCTGACCGTCACCCCGAGTTGACCGGCGAGCGTCCGATTGATGTTGACGTTTACCGTCGGGTAATCGAGCGACTCGGGAATCTGAACGTCGCGCAGCTCCGGAATTCTGCTCAGCGCCACCTCCGCTTTTTTCGCGTATGGAAGCAGCAGGTCGAAGTTCTTCCCCCACACGGTTACTTCGACCGGCGTTGGGGAGCCGAAGTTCAGAATCTGCGAAACGATGTCGCCTGCCTCGAACGAAAAGCGCACGCCGGGAAAATCGCGGGCGAGTTTCTTGCGAAGTTGTTCCTCAGTCTCGCCCAAAGACGGGCGCCGGCCGGCACCGAGGGCGACTTCGATGACAGCGTCCTGCGGTCCGCTGTTGAAAAGCGAAATCAGATTGACCGGATACTGCCAATTCGGAACCCCTATCGTCGCGAGGGTGAGATGGACATTAGCCGGGCCCACTTCATCAGCGATGTCCTTTTCCACCCGCTGCACAATATCCTGGGTATGCAGAAGGTCAGTGCCAGCTGGTGCGCGAATCCGCAATTGGAATTGTCCGGTATCGACCTTCGGAAAGAGCTCCGTGCCTAAGCTTTCGGCACCCAGCAAAGAGACAACGACCACCGCAACGTAGACTCCCGTCACGGTCCACGGCACAGCAAGGAGTCGCCTGACTACCTCCCGGTAGCGGACCCGCACCTGTTCAAAGAGCGTTTCAGCGCGTTGATCGACGTGACCATCGTGCTGGGTCTCCAGAAACCAGACAGAGAGCACGGGCAAGACGGTAGTCGAAACCACGTAAGAGGCGATCATCGAGAAGACGACCGCCAACGCCAACGGCGGGAACAGGGCGCTTCCGATTCCGGTCATGAAAAACGATGGGATGAAGACCGCAACGATGCACACGACGGCGATGAAGCGCGGCTCAATCACTTCGGCCATACCGTCCGCGACGGCGCGCGCGATTCCCTTGCCGCTAGCGAGATGGGCATGGATGTTCTCGACCGCAACCGTCGCTTCATCGACCAGGATTCCGACCGCTAGCGCGAGCCCGCCCAAGGTCATGATATTGATCGACTCGCCAGCCAGCCTGAGCGCGATGAACGCGGCCATGATCGACAGCGGAATCGTGATCACGACGATCAGGGCCGAGCGCCAGTCGGCAAGAAAGAGCAGCACCATCAGGCCGGTCAGCACCGCTCCCAAGCCGCCTTCGAAGAGTAGGTCCCGGATCGCATTCTTCACATACACCGACTGGTCGAACTCGAAATTCAGGTTCACGGCGGCGGGAAGCATCGCACGCATCCTTGGCAATGCGGCCTTGACAGCGTTGACGACCCCAACGGTGGACGCTCCGGCGCGCATTATCACGGGCATGTAGACGGTTGGCTTGCCGTTGACCAGGGCGACCTGGGTCTGGATATCGGTGCCGTCGTAAACCCGCCCAAGGTCGCGGATGAAGACCGTAGGACCGGGGCCAAGCTTCAGTGGAACGTTGCCAAGCTCGCTCACGGCCTGGGCCATCGCGTTGGTGTGCACGATCGCGCTCAAATCACCTACCGGCACGTTGCCCGACGGTAGCGTCAGATTCGAATTGAGCACGGCCTGGACTACGTCGCTCGGCGATACCCCATACGACTGCATGCGGTCGGGGTCGAGATCGAAGACGATCGTTCGCACTTTGCCGCCAAACGGCGGCGGAGCCGAGGCGCCCGGCAGAGTGCCGAGCATCGGGCGAATCCGGTACAAGGCCGCATCCTGGACCTGCGACTCGCTCAAGGTCTTGCTCGAAAAGACCAGCTTCCCCACCGGCAGCGAGCCCGCGTCGAATCTCAGTATGAAGGCAGGCAGCGTACCGGGCGGCATGAAGGAGGTCGCACGAAAGGTCATCGCCGTGACCTGGGCCATCGCCTGGGCGATGTTGGTGCCCGGGTGGAAATAGAGCTTGAGCACAGCCGCGCCCTGGATCGACTGCGATTCAATATGATCGAGGCCACCGATATAGAGGAAGTGATATTCGTAGTAGGTGACGAATTGGCTCTCCATCTGGCTCGGCGCCATCCCGGCGTAAGGCTGCACCACGTAGATGACCGGGATGCCCAGAGTGGGAAAGATATTGGCTGGAGCGTCGCGAACCGCCAGGTAGGCGCCCAGCAAGAGCGCAACTGTCACTACCATCACGCTGATCGGGCGGCGCAGCGCCAGCCTGACAAACCACATGACTAATGACTCCTTTGTGCGGTCTGCCGATAGAGGTTGAAAAAGGGCTCCAGATCGCCCGCCGCGCGCGACACCAGCAGCATCGCGCGCCAGACGTTGGCCCGCGCGACGGCGTTGTCCACTTCGGCTTGCGTGAGCAGGCGTTCGGCATCGGCGACGTCCAGCACCGTCATCAGTCCCGCCCGATAACGGGCATTATTTTGTGCCCAGGTGGCGCGCGCGGCAGCCAGTTCGATGGGCGTGTTCCCTGCGATTCGTCGAGCCTCGTTGAGCACGGCCTGGGCGCGCCTGAGATCGCTCTCCACCTGAAGGGCGGTTTCGCCGTACTTCGCCTTGGCGAGCCGCTCGCCGGCAAGCGCGGCGTCAAGCTGGGTGCGGGTCATCAGGAGTCCGGTAAGTGGCACTACGACATTAAGTGCGATGGCCCAGTTTGGTACGGTGGGCGCAAGACCGCCTCCCGGGGTTATGGTTCCGCCGCCCACGCCTCCTCCCTGCCCAAACAGATAGCCTGCGATGTAGACTCTCGGCAGGTACTGAAGGCGGACGGCGCGCGTTCGGTCGCGAGCGACTTTGATCCCTGCGGCGGCCTGTTGCAAAACCGGATTCCAACCGACAGGGGACTCCGGAGCCGCGACGGCCGGCGGCATGCTCAGGAGGCCGCCGGTTACCGGTTCTATCGAGCGATCGGCCACGCCCAGCGCCTCCGTCAGCGCGGCGCTTGTCACTGCTTGCGCCTCTTCGGCCCGGAACTCTTGATTCTTTGCCAACGCCAGCTCCGCGTCGGCCCGCGAGGCGTCGGCTCCCGGCCGCATCCCGCTTGCAACCAGTCCGTGAACCGCGGTTGAAAACACTTGTGCGCGCTCCACGCCCGCACGTGTCGCGCGCACCGTCTGGAGGGCAGCTACCTCAGCGATGAAGGCGTCCGCGGCCGCAAAAGCAACCGCAAGCTGCTGCGCCTCCAGGCCAAATTGCGCCCCTTCCCGATTGGCCAGTGCCGCGTCAACCAGCGCCATCTGCCGTAGCAGGCCCGCTACGTCTTCGGCGACAAACAGGCTTGCCCCGCTGTTCCACGAATTCAGGCCAAACGAGTTATGCATCGGCCCCTCGACTGCGGGAACCACGCCGGGAAAGCCGGGTATATCCACCCACGCTCCGGGATTCTGGTTGACGGATGCCCGGTTCTCCTCGGCCACGACGTCAACCTGTGGTAAGGAGCCCACCCGAGCCGTTTCAACGGCCGCGTTGTCTTGCGACTCGACCGCCCGCGCGGCGCGGACGCTCGGATGATGCGCCAGCGCATAATCAACGGCTTGGGTCAGTGTCATCGACAGCGACCCTCCGCCCTCTGCCAGACACTGACCAGTCGCGAGAACGAGAAGAGCAACCGATATCAGGCCGCACAACAGCTTCATGCTCTTACACTTCGTGCCTTGCTCCGCGGAGCCGGCATCACCGATTCCTTTTCGAAGAGCTCGGCGAACAGCTCACGGACCTTTTGTTTTGCATCCTGCAGTATCTGTCTTCCCAAGGGGGTTGCGCGGTACACGCGCCGCGACCATTTTCCGGACCGCTTCTCCGTCGAGCGCAGATAGCCCATTCGCTCCATCGAATGGAGCAGCGGATAAAGTGCGCCAGGACTCAGTTTGTAACCGTGGTGCGCAAGCTCCTCGATGATGCCGAGCCCGAAGATCGGCCCCTCAACCGCGTGATGCAGAATGTGGAGTCGGATCAACCCGGAGTAAAACCAGCGATCAGCAGCGGTTTCCATGGCTTTGTTATCTCTATTTCGAAACACGATAACGTAGGTCGTTAAATCCCGCAAACCGGACGTTTGGTTCGCACCGCCGCGAAACTTCGATATTCACGACTGAGAGAGCTACCCCTCGGCCGCGCTTGCCGCCGTTTCGCGATAGGCGTCGAGCAGTCCGCCGTCGCCGCGCGGTTCGACGCTCGCGTTCGGCACGGCGCGGCCATCACTGGCGGGCTAGGCATCTCGTCGAGTGTGGCAGAGTTGCGTGACTAGGCCCGGAGGGTAAGTCGATGAGTGCGCGCGAACACCGTTGAAAAATCGCCGTCCGGCTGTGACACCGACAAGGCGCGGCGGTATTGGGTTCGTAGGCGAGTTTCCTCGGAACTCCAAACTCGGCGGCAACGTCCGTTTGCCAAGCTACTGTGGCCAATGCAAAGCTGCTTCAGTTGGAAATATCCCGGCTGAAACAACGCCATGGCAAAGCGCCGTCCAAGCCCCCTCTGCGGATGCTCAATCGTCCTTCTGGCAGTAACGCTATCCGGCCTGTGCCCGCTTCGCGCCGATGCGGCGCCGCCCAAGGTCATGAAGCAGGCCGCAAAACATTACTTTCTCCCCGGACCGGCCCAGTCGCATACCTTGACGGTAATGGCGGGGGGTCAGGCCGAGAACGCAATAATCGTGATGACGGAAGCGGTCGCGGTAAAGGAGACCGGGCCGAAGCAGACCGTCGCCAAATTCGGCGAGGTTTACGAGTTCGTGCCGCCGTTCATCGCGGTCAGGGAAAACCAGCCCACCGAGCTTACCTTCTGGAATCTTCAGCCCGACGACGACCACGATTTCATGCTCGCCGACCCGGATTCCAACGTGCTGATGTACGTGGACTTAAAGCCGCTCACCCGCAATTCGTACGTGTTCACCTTCCGCAAGCCCGGGCTTTACAGCTTTTACTGCGCGATCCATCAGCCCGAGATGAGCGGACAGATTCTCGTTCTGCCGCGCGGCGAAAAGCCGTAGCTCGCGGACGCGGCGGAGCGAAATCACGCGCCGCCGCGCTCATCCCGCAGTCTGGATTCGCTTGATGGCCTCGCGAAGGCGCGCGACCGTGCGTTTCTTTCCGAGCACCGCGACGACCTCGCAAATTCCCGTTTAGACCTCTTTATCGATCGCGTACTGTCAAGGACCGGCCTGGCATAGATGATGGACGGCTTCATCAGATTCTCGTGGCTTGTGCCTGAGCAAGCCTTTCTCCTTACAAAACCGCCGCACAACGCCTTTCGCCAGGCAGCCCGAAACGCCATGGCCCTAGGGGCCTTTGCTTGGAAGGTAAAGTGTGAGCGAAGCGATTACATGAAGCTGAACGTGGGGAACCGGCCCGTAATTTCGCTTCCGGGTGGGTGCTCGTCCAGGAAAAGCGGACCGCTGTACGAACCGTGATCCCTGAGAAGGCATACCTGATCATCCTTGCACTGATTGCGGGAGAGCGGATTTTTGAGCTTATCCTCTCGTGGCGTAACGCTCGGTGGGCATTCGCGCGCGGCGCGGTTGAAGTTAAACAGCGACATTATGCTTTCATGGTCGCATTCCACTCTCTCTTTCTCATCTCTTGTGCGACTGAATCCGTGCTGCGGCAACGCACTTTTCCTGCGATCGTCGCGTGGGGTGCGCTTGCCTTTGCGGTCCTCGCCCAGGCGCTGCGATATTCAGCCGTCTGGACATTGGGTCATCGCTGGAACACAAAAGTCATTGTCCAGCCGGGCGAGGAACCGGTAACGACGGGTCTCTACCGCTGGATTCGGCATCCGAATTATTTGGCGATCGTGTTGGAAATGGTTGCGATACCAATGATACGGGGAGCATGGATCGCGGCGCTCGTGTTTTCTGTGGTCAATCTGCCGCTGCTGGCTGTCAGAATATCGGTTGAAGAAAGAGGGCTCGGCGAAGCATACGCAAAGGCATTCGCGTCGCGGCCACGCTTCATCCCGAAGCTTTCTGTCGATACTCGGGACTCCAAACACACGTAACGCCTCGCGCCTTGGGCGGCTCACGACCGAAGCGACTGTACTGCAAAACCGGCGAAAGATTTGGTAGCTGGCGGCGCAGGTCTCTAACCGCGACCTCGGGCTTGTAAGGCCGGTCGATGAAGGGCCGCGCGATCCTGCGCCTATATGAAAATCCGCGTATGTGCGCGAAAAATCACAAAAGTCGCGATTTCAGCACTCCCAATTCGCCCGCTGGACACCACGACGACCACAATAAAAAGGTCACGAAAGGTGACGGAGTGAAACCTTGAAAAGACCCCGTGTTGCCCTCATTGCTTCGCATTTTTCCTGGAACCGGCTAATCCTGAAATCATGGGCATGGCGAAGTCAAAGGTTCGACCCGTTCCGCTCGATTCGGAGGTGGTTGAGGCAGCAAAATTTCTGGGATTTAACCCCAACCATCTGCGCTCGCGATGGGTCGTTTCGGCCGTGACCGCTCAGGCTCTCGACGTTTCAACAAGTCAGCTGGAGAAGGAGCGTCATGAGATCGAACTCGGGATTCGCCCTCGATCGGAGCACCCACGATATTCGCACGATGGGAGGTGGCTAAGGTATGACCTCCTCAGCGTGCGAGATTTCATCCGGGCAAGGATCAAAGGTGGGGGAGTGAAACTGCTCTCTCACATCACCGCCGAACGTATGACGCAGCGGCTGTCGATGCTGGAACGTATCTGTTCCGTTCTCGATCCCGAAGAACCACCGCCGCGAAGACCGAAACGCTCGCGAAGGCTGAAGCGCATTCTGGAGCAGACAACCGCTCTCGAGGAGAAAGCGGCGCTCCTGCGCGCCGCCGAATTGAAGCCAGATCTGACGCGTCTGACGAGCCTCGCTGAGCGGTTGAGCACCCTTCACGAACGGTTGGAAAACAAGGTTCGGATATCCACCGATGAAGCGCACCGGCTGGCATCGGCGGTTGCCGCCGTCCGCGGTGAAATCAACAGGTTGGCGCGCGATCCAGACGTGGCGAGCGTGCTCACCATGGAAGCCCTCGCATCGCCCGACAGACCCGACTTGGAGACATGAGCAAAGACCTCGCGTCGCTTGCCTGAGTTGTCGTGTACGATGGCGTACGTTCCATCGTTTTGCGATGTGCATCGGAAGAGCGGTTCGTTCAACTCGATCGGTTCCTCTTAAGTCGCGTGTTCGGAGTCCGATCACACCGCCGCTTCGGCGAGCCGTTGTTAACCTTCTCCGCTCTCGATGGGATTGCCTCGTTGCCCCAAACGGTCCAGCCCGGGCGCGCGTGCCCTCTGGCGAAGAGCTCGATCTGCGATGCCCGCGGGTACATATCCTCGATTATCTCATATAGAACTGCAACTGCGTGCTTTTGACAATGCAGCATGGCCCACTTTGATATTCAGATTTGGCCCACCCTCCGTGTTGTCATTCGGTCATTTCCTCGACTAGCCGCTATCTAATTGCTGGTCAGGGGGAGTGCGAGGGGGACCGTCCCCCTCGCCGCTCCGTTAAGTTGATTCGTTGGTCACAGATGTTCGGGTTTTGCGTCGCTCCGCGGTTCTGCGGAATCGGTACGACTCAGTTCCGGTCTCGATGATCTGAGCCCTATCAGTGATGCGATCAAGCAGCGCTTTGCACAGTCGGGCATTGGGAATCACCTGGGTCCATTCCGAGAAGGGTAGATTGGTAGTCACGATCACCGCTGCCTTCTCGGCGCGCTCGGCGATCACCTGGAACAGGAACTCAGCGCCAACCTCGGCCAGCGGCACGTAGCCGACTTCATCGAGCGCGATCAGATCGTAACGTGCCCAGCGCGCCAGCGTGCGGCCGAGCTGCAACTGATGTTTGGCCTCGACCAGTTCGTTGATCAGCGCCGCAGCAGTGGTGAAGCGAACGCGGCGCTTCTGGCGGCAGGCCGCCACCGCAAGCCCAGTAAGCAGATGGGTTTTGCCCGTGCCACTGTCACCGATAAAGATGATCGGCTCGGCCCTGGCGATGTAATCGCCTTTGGCGAGTTCATGGATCTGCTGCGCCGAGATCTTCGGGCACTTCGCGAAGTCGAACTCCTCGAGCGTCTTCATCCGCGGCAGTCGAGCTTCGTGGATGCGCCGCTCGATCAGCCGCTGTTCGCGATCCTCGAGTTCAGCCTGCAGCAGCGCTTCGAGATAACCGAGATGCGTGCGCCGTTCGCGCACCGCTTGCTCGGCGAGTTGCGTGCACTGCGCGGCGATACTTGGCAGATGCAGCACCTTGCATTGCTGACGGATGGTGGCGGCTTCCAACGCCGTACGCTCCGCGTTCATGATGCCGCCCTCTGGCCGAGCAGTGCATCGTAATCAGCCAGCGAAGGCTTCGGCCGCTCGTAGCGCGAGAGCGCGCCCAGCTCGACGATCGTGCTACGCGCGCGGACGAGATCGGCAGCCTCGGCCAGATGCCGGATTGCCGCCACGTCCGAGCATCCAAGCGCCAGCGCTTCTTCGATCGCCGCGCGCACCCGCCGATGCCCGTGCTGTCTTATCAGACTCAGCACCTGGATCATCTGGCGCGTGCCGCTCTGC
>JAJYVB010000106.1:0-4190 GCA_021792265.1 Deltaproteobacteria bacterium
CTGCGCCTGATCGAGGTTGAGTACGAGCCGCTGCCGGTGGTCACGTCGGTGGCCGACGCGCTCAGGCCCGGGGCGCCGCTGCTGCACGGGGAAAACCTTGTTTGGAAGGCTCCCGACGGCCGCACCGAAATGGTCCACAAGGCTTCGACCGACAACGTGGCGATGGTTTTCGAGTACGAGCAGGGAGATGTAGGACAGGGCGAACGCGAGTCGGACGTTGTCATCGAAGACGTGTTCCAACTGCACTACGTTACCCACTGCTGCATGGGCGTATCGGGCGTGATCGCCGAGTTCGACGCAAGCGGCAACCTGCTGCTCTACTCGAACACGCAGGTGCCGTTTTTGCACAAACGCGAGTTCGCCGAGCTGCTGGGAATCGACGCGGGACGCATCCGCATCATCCAGCCGCCGATCGGAGGCGGCTTCGGCTCCAAGCTCGACATCTACCCGTTTGAGCCAATAGCGATCTTTCTGGCGAAGATAACGCACCGGCCCGTCAAGCTCGTGTTCACGCGCGAAGAGGAGTTCATCGCCTCACCGACCCGGCAGCCGGTGCTGCTCAAGGTGCGCTCGGGCTGCAGGAAAGACGGGACGCTCACGTTCCGCGCCGTCGAGACGCTGCACGACAACGGCGCCTACACCTCATGGGGCGCGACGACGCCGTTCGTCATGATGCAGACCTTTTCGTCGCTCTACCGCGTTCCGCACTGCAAGTACCGCACACGCGCGATCTACACGAATAACCCGTACGCTGGCTCGTTCCGCGGTTACGGCAACCTGCAGGCGACTTTCGCCGTCGAGACGCACATGGATCGGCTCGCCGATGCGATCGGCATGGACCCGCTGGAGTTCCGGCTGCACAACGCCCAGGATCGCGGCGAAGTGACGCCGCAGGGCATGCACTTCAAGTCCTGCGGCTTCAAGGACTGCCTGAGGACGGCCGCGGTGCGCAGCGGCTATCAGGATAAGCAGCGGCACGGCCGTGCACACTGGAGCGACCCCGATCCAATCAAGCGCGGCGTGGGCGTGGCTTCGATGCTGCACGTCGGGGGAGGTGCCAAGATCTACCCTTCAGACGGCTGCGGTACGATTCTCAAGATCGACGATTTCGCGCACGTCACGCTAATCACCGGAGCCTCCGAGATCGGGCAGGGCTCGGAGACCGTTCTCGCTCAACTGGTGTGCGAGGAGCTTGGGTTGCCGCTGAGCGCGGTCACCGTCGTGAACAACGACACGGACATCACCCCGTGGGACGTTGGCGTGCACGCCTCGCGTACGACTTTCATCGCGGGGAACTCGGCGATCGGCGCGGCGCGCAAAGTCAAGGAGAAGATCCTGACAGCCGCGGCCGCAAAAACCGGCCACCCCGCCGATACGCTCGAGCTGCGCAGCGGCTTCATAATCCGCAAGGAAACCGGCGAGCAGCTCCTGGAACTCGGCAGGTTTATCCGTTCGCTGCACTTTTCGGATAAGGCCGAACTCATGATGACGACCTTCTACTACGAGCCGCCGAGCAGGCACCAGGACCGGCAGTTCAGGGGCGATGTCTCTGCAGCTTACGCCTGGGCGACACAGGTGGCCGAGGTCGAGGTGGACACCGAGACCGGGATCGTGCGCCTGCTGCGCGTCACCGGCGCGCACGACGTCGGGCGTGTGCTCAACCGGCTCGGCATCGAAGGCCAAATCGAGGGCGGCGTCGTGATGGGCCAGGGCTATGCGCTGAGCGAAAACCTGGTGGTCGAAAACGGTGTTGTGCGCAATCCCTGCTTCCGCGACTACAAGCTGATTACCGCGCCCGAAATCCCGGAAATGGACATCTCTTTCATTGAGACCATGGATGGCGAAGGGCCGCAGGGTGCCAAAGGTGTCGGCGAGGCGCCGGCGATCTGCGTAGCGGCGGCGGTAGCGAACGCTATCTACAACGCGACCGGCGTGCGCATCACGGCGCTGCCGTTCACCCCGGAGCGCGTCTACCGTGCGTTGCACGGTGCGGCGCAGCCGCCGGCCTGGGTCGGCGCGGCGTGAAGCGCTACACCGTCCTCAGCCTGGAGCAGGCCCTGTCGCTGCCCGCGGCGACATTGCGTTTCGCTCAACTAGGATGGCGCGTGATTCGCATCGAGGCTACGCCCTCAGGCCCCGGTCTGCCGGGGGATCCGAACCGCTACATCGGCGCGCGGGTCGTGGATGACGATCGGCGCAGCTACTTTGTCGCCCCCAACGTCGGCAAAGAGGCGATTGCGCTTAACCTCAAGGAAGAACGTGGCCAGGAGGTGCTGCGGCGCCTGTTGTGCGCGCTTGACGTGGACGTCTTTTGCTGCAACACGCTGCCCTCGCGTTACGAGTCCCTGGGTATCGGTTACGCCGCGCTCGCTGCGGCCAAGCCGGATCTGATCTGGGCGGGGATCTCCGCGATGGGGCCGCAGGATCCGGATACGCCCGGCTACGACCCGGTGATTCAGGCGATGTGCGGCTACATGGAAGTGACGGGCGACCCGAAAGGCTCGCCGATGGTCATGGGCCTGCCGGTGATTGACCTCAAGGCCGGGGACGAGGTCTATGCGAACGTGCTGCTAGCGCTGCTCGAGCGCCAGCAGACCGGGCGTGGTAAGGAGATCCACGTCTCGATGCTGCAAGCGGCAGCCTCGTGGCTGATTACGGTGCTCCCGCTGATCGATTTCGACTGCGAGCCGGGCGAGATCACGCGCGCCGGCAACGAGCACCGCAAGTTCATTCCGTCCAACGTCTATCCGGCGCGCGACGGCTTCATTTATCTGGCGATCGGCAGCGACGCTCAATGGCAGCGCCTGACAAGGATTGGCAGGTTTGCCTCGTTGGCCAACGAGATACGCCTGACCAACGAGGGTAGGCATCGCGAGCGCGATCAGATCCACCGCGACTTGGCCGCGGTGACGTCGCGTTATCCGGTGGACGAGATCCTCGCCGACCTGCGGGCAACCACTATTCCGGCCGCGCGCATCTTCGACATCCGCCAGGTGCGCGAACTGCCGCAGCTTCGCGACAAGCTCACCCATACCATAACGCCCGGCGGGCGGCTCGTGCGTGCGCAGCCGATGGCGGTGGACGTGCCTGGGGCGTCGATCGAACTTAAGTTTGCGCCAAAGTACGGCGCCGACACGCGCCGCGTCCTCGCCGAGGCAGGCTACGCGGCGGGCGAGATCGACGCGCTCGCCGCCGCGGGTGTGATCGCATAAGCGACGCGCCTCCCGCGTGTCTCGAATGCGGTTGAACCGGAGCGCCGGGTGCGGCGAGCCCTTCTGCGCGTCCCTTGACGCCCCCCCCCGGGTGCGGAGTTAATGTGAGATTGAAATACGGTGCATCTTAAGCAGGGGCGAAGATGCGCAAGTTTGTAGCCACTTTTAGAAATTCCCTAAATCGCCGATCGCTTGCCAGCGGCTCGCAGGGCCGAATTGAGATCGTTTGCGGCGGAAGCATCCGCGGAGAAGAGAGGGCTGACCATGAAAAGGAACCTCGTCTGTTTGCCGGGCTGCTTCGCTCTCCTGCTGGGCTTGCTATGCGCGCGTCCCTTGCTGGCACAAACATCCCCCGAACAACCGCTGCTCTCTGACAAAAATCCGCCGTCCGGCCCCAACCTTGACCTGGGGCCGGTTCCGCCCGGTCCAAGACACTTTGGCGCTCCCAAGGCAGGGCCCTGGTTGAGATATGAAACTCCGCCCCCCCCAGCACCCGGTGCGCTAAATGTGAATGTAGGCCGCCTTCCGCCGGAAGTCTGGAAACAAAAGATGGAGGATTCGAAAAAGCACACGACCATCATTCCGCAGGACGTAACGAAACAGCAGCAGGAGAAGGCCAGAAAAGAGTACTGGCGAGACTACTGGAGCGGGAAGCTGCCGAATGCGGTACCGCCGCAAGAACACTCCGCTCCGCAGGTAACGCCGCAAAGCGGGACCGATCCGGCACCAATCTACACTCAGTTTCAGGGTGCGAGTTGGAGCGGAGTAGTGGTTCCTATGGACCTTTCAGCAGCCGTCGGCGACACGCGCCGCGTCCTTGCCGAGGCAGGCTACGCGGCGGGCGAGATCGATGCGCTCGCCGCCGCGGGTGTGATCGCCACAAGCGGCCAACCCGGCTAAGGTTGCTGGACAGCGCCTGTCGCGGTATGGCAGAAAGCGGTGGTAATGGGTTTCGTTGGGGAACCCGGGCAACCTAAT
>JAJYVB010000106.1:4200-10078 GCA_021792265.1 Deltaproteobacteria bacterium
AATACCGTAGACCGTGCTGAGGGATAGTTATGCCGCGCAAAGCCATTGCTTTTCCGCCTCCGACGCAAATCATCCAGGACCTGTGGGCGCCATGGCGAACGCAAACTCTGGTTGCAGCAGTCGAGCTGGACGTGTTTTCGCAGATCGCGGCCGGCAATAGCGAAGCCGGAGAGTTGGCCGCGGCCCTCAACGTTTCCGAGCGCGGGCTAAGTCGCCTCCTCGACGCGCTGGTGGGTATGCGTTACCTGAAAAAGCGCGGCGAGAAATACGAGTTAGAGCCGGTCGCCAGCCGCTATCTTGTGCGCGGCAGCGAATTTTACATGGAGGAGCTTCCCTGGAACGTCCGCACTCTGGGGCAGAGCTGGTCGGGCCTTGCCCAGGTCATTAAGGATGGCCAGGCGCCGATTGCGGTCGAAAGCGAAAGCCGCGCCGCCGAATTTTTCCCATCGTTGGTTAAGCACATCTTCCCCATGAGCTTCTCCGCCGCAAGCGCTGCAGCCGCTGCTCTGTCGAAGCCCATACGCTCCCGAATCAACCGCATCCTGGACGTTGCAGCCGGCGCGGCGCCCTGGTCGATCGCTTTTGCCCGCGCGATTCCTCACGCTCGGGTCACCGTTCTCGACTTTCCCGAGGTCGCCGCCATCGCGCGCGCCTACACGCAGCGGTTCGGCGTCGCCGACCGCTTCGACTACCTGGAAGGCAATCTTCGAACTACCGAATTGCCGGGCGGCCGCTACGACCTGGTGATTCTCGGCCAGATCATTCATTCGGAGGGCGAAGAGCGGGGCCGGGAGCTCATCGGCCGGGCTTTTTCGGCCCTTAGCGACAACGGGATGCTGCTCATCGCCGACTTCATACCCAATGACCGGCGCACGGGGCCCGTGATGCCCCTGCTGTTCGGACTTAACATGCTGGTTCAGACCGAAAAGGGCAACGTCTTCACGATGGGCCAGTATCGGCACTGGCTCGCCGCGGCCGGCTTCAAGCGGGTGCGAACGATTGCCGTCCCCGCGCCTTCGCCACTCCTGCTCGCCTTCAAGCAAGCGGAGGGGTTGCGGTCAGGATCGAAGCGGGCTTTGCAGCAGAATACGGTTACTGCACGGCGGAGCGCTCGGTGATAAGGCGGTCGAGCTCGATCTTGAGGCGGTCCAGAACCTCGTCGTAAGGGAAGTAGCCCAACTTCTGCTCGCCCCGCTTAAGGTTGACCGTCGTCGGGCCGCACCATAGCCCCAGGTCCGCGTCGTCGGTCTCGCCCGGGCCGTTCACGCGGCATCCCATCACGGCGATCGTTATCCGATGGCGTGCGGCGTAGGCCGTTAGTTCGCGCACCTGTTCGGCCAGCTCGACGAAGCGCTCGTTCTCGACCCGCGAGCACGAGGGGCAAGAAATGATGTTCAGGCCCGAGCCGAAGTCCGGCACCGAGACGAAGCGTCCAGCGGCAACGTCGGCAATGATTCGATGACCGGCCTCGACCTCTTCGTGCTTGCGCTCGTTGGGTACCGTGAGGGAGACCCGGATGGTATCGCCGATACCCGCTGCCAGAAGCTTTTCGAAGGCGATTCGCGTCTTGATCACGCCGCCCGGTGGTAGTCCCGCCTCGGTGACGCCCAGATGAAGCGGTACGTCGGGCCGTTTGGCGGCAAAGCGGCGGTTCGCCTCGATAACTTTGGCTGGGTCGGAATCCTTGAGTGAGACGACAAAGCGCGCAAACCCGAGATCGTCCATCAGGCTGCAGTGATAAAGCGCCGATTCGACCATCGCACCGAGCTGGTCGCCCGGATAGCGAGCAACGAACTCGGGCGCCACCGAGCCGCAGTTAACGCCGATGCGGATCGCAAGGCCGTGCTCGCGCGCAATCTCGACGAGCCATCGCACCTTATCGGCCACGCTCTTTGATTTCTCGCGGTGATGAAGATGCCCGGGGTTGTAACGGAACTTATCGACATGGGGAGCGATGCGCTCGGCCAACGGATAGTTTTCCTGGAGATCGACCGCGAGCGCGACACCGCGCGTCTGGGCGCGAATTTCGCGAAGCGCCGCGACCTCCTTATCGTTGTCGACCGCGACGCGTACGATGCCGGCTCCGGCCCGCGCGAGTTGATGAATCTGGGCGACGGTCCGATCGACGTCGGCGGTGCGCGTCGCGCACATCGATTGCACCACCACGGACTCGTCGCCGCCCAGGCGCAGGCTGCCGACTTCGATCTTGCGGCTTTTGCGTGAAAGTTGTTGCATCAAACCGGATGTTCTCCGCCCTTTCGAATTCAGTCCCGATGCTCTTGGACCGGGTCAGTCTTGACCACCACTGTGGTCAACTACACCGTCCAGCTCCCGCGCATCATCCCAATGAAAGCGGCCTCCTCGATCTGCTCGCCGCCGGCGACTTGCCCCCGGCCCCTCGGGATAAGTCGCTACCTCTGCCCGACAGTCTAGCGGATTGCCCGCCAGGGTTGGACAACCCATGCGCCGATACCGCGCGGCTTACTGCTGCCCGGCCCGGTTTCGCCCAGTAAACCCGATGGGGAAAATCGTGCAACGTCCCGTTATCGACACGCTTGTAATTGAGCGCAGAGGGACACTATAGTCGGTAAGCTGTTGTACGAAAACTGGCCGGGTCGCGGGTTGCCCGCGGCATATTTTGGCGGCGGGCGCGGGCCTTAAGTGACACCACCTGCGTGTCTCGGCTTTCGGGAGGTGGCGCTCCAATGTGGCGAGGACACGATCCGGACAGCTACCCAGATGCGCGCGCCGTTCCCGGTGTAATTCTGCCCGCCCAATACCAGGATCTGGTCGGATGCCACACGCTCACGGCCGAGCAACGGCTGATGTTAGCCGTGCTGGCTGACGCGCTGAACATTATTTACACCTGGCGCGAGGCCCCGGAACTGCGCAAGCAGCGGCTGTTCGCTGAAGCGACCGAATGGATCTTTGCGGTCAGCAACAACTGGCCTTTCTCCTTTGACAACGTGTGTGCAGCGCTAGGAATCGACGCCGGAGCGGTCCGCAGTCGCGTACTACGCGGCGAAGCACTCGGCGCGCCGATTAGCCCGGCCTTCGGTCCAGGACGGCTACGGGTCAAGGAGGCGGGCCGCACGCAGCGGATTACGGTTAACCGGGTGCGCAAACGATCGCGAAGGCGCTCCTCGCAGCGGCCAAGCTACAAGAGCGGCGGGCCGTCGATGCGTCACTGAAAGCCTGCCCTCACCTAAAAGATCGCGTACTTTCAAGGGTTTTCCCCTTTTAATAGCGGATTTGACTGTTTGGCGACGCCCCTCATATGATCTGCGCTGGAGGTTGAGTCCAGTGCGGATGCTTGTCCCTTCCCTGCCTTACCGTCGGGAGATCGACCGCAATCTGGTCGCCTATTTTCGCAGCCACAGGCCCTCGGCTTTTCGCCGGGCGATATCCGGTCTCTGCCGTTTCTACGGCCTCAAGATGCCTCGCATCGAGTGGTTTGAGTACCTTGACTGGGGCAAAACCGCCGGCAAAACCTACGAAGACGGCCGCATTCACCTGGTCCATCCCGAGAACTGGAAGCGCGGGCGTATCTATAACCGCGAGCGCCAATGGGTGCAGACCGTTTATCATGAGATGGGCCATTACCTCCTGTGGGCAGATGCCGAGCGGAAGGCCGAAGCCTTTGCCTACCGGATGCTTTCCGGCCTAAGACGGGGCGCCCGTCGGCGGTCCGAGCCAGCCAGCCGTGGTGCTGCAAATCGGCGCAAAGGAGGGTCGCGCCTGGCATCGGAGCGTGAGCTGACCCGAGGCGCACGTATGCGGAGGACGGGACGGCGGCCGCGGCCGCGAATCCTGGCCGCACAGGGTCGGCTTCGCCGATCCGGCCGGCGCATAGCGCGGCTTAACAGCTCCCGGTAGCCTGCCGTAGCCGAGTCGGTCAATGCCGCACAAGCCGAACGTTGAAAACCGATGGTGGGTGGAGACGACGATCAAGCTGCCGCGCAAGGGCAAGTCCGAGGCGGAGATGCCCAAGCTTCCCGTGGCGATGAGCTTTTACAACGTCGCGCGAGACTACGACCAGCAGAAGGCCCAGGAAGACCTGACAGACAACAATCTGAAAATCGCACGCGCGGCTAACCCGGAGCCGGGCACATGGGCGTACGTTGCCATGACCGACGAGCACGCGCCCAAGCCGGTAGTTGATAGGATAAAGAACCAGCTTCACCTGCCGCGCGAGGCACGCGGGGTCTTGCTCGACCACGGACGCCTGGTACGGCTCCTGGTGTGCGGTCCGCAGTTCGAGGACTGGATCATCGACGTGACGCTGTGCGACGAGCCGTCGGTGGAAGTCTACGTGTGGGGCGTGATGTGGCGCGAGAAACTCTTTCGGCGCGCCGAAGAGGCGCTGCGGCAGGCGCGGCGCTGGGCGCTTAACCTCATTCAGCATCCACCCCAGCGTGACGAGCCTTTCCGTAACGCGCTTCTGTAGCCGGCCGCTTGCGCGTTTTTCGCCGCCCGCCCGTTCAGCGGCCTAAGGGGGCCTTGTCACGGGGAGGGTCGGCACATGCTCTTGGCATAGGCGAGGTAGTCGGAGAGTTTTTGCGCGAGATTGCGCGTTGCGTCCAGGTTTTTCTCTTGCGCGGCCCGTTCGAGGGCCGCGCCGATTTCGCTGACGGTGGGAAAGCCGTAACTGCCACCCTCGCCTCTGGCCCGGTGTGCCAGTGAGGCAATCGTAGCGAAGTCGTTGCGCGACAACGCGTCGATGATTTTGTCCGCCTCGGCGCGCTTTCGTTCAAGAAAGCCGGGTATGAGGTCCCTGAGTTCGGGGTCCACTTCAATTTTAAACGTGTTTTCCGCCTTGGTTTCCGTTGCTTCCGATTGGGTCATCGCGTTCTTCTCCACGGTGAGGATTGCTTCGAGTAAAGTGGCCCGCTTGACCGGCTTGCTCACGTGCAAATCGCATCCGGCTTCTTTTGCCCGGCGCACCGCGCCATCGAGAGCCGAGGCGGTGAGCGCAACAATTGGCGTGTGCCGGTGCCGATGCGTGCGCTCCCAGTGCCGAATCTCCCGCACCGCCTGGTAGCCGTCGAGCACGGGCATCTGAATGTCCATCAGGACCAGGTCGTAATTGGCGGCCTTGAACTTGTCGATCGCTATCCGCCCGTTTTCGGCTTCGTCGAGCTGGTAGGGCGTGTTCCCGAGGTAAGCGCGAATCAGGAGCCGGTTATCGGCCGAGTCGTCGGCCAACAGTATGCGGAGCGCGCGTTCAAGCACCACGGGATGCGGGTTGCCGGCAGCGGCAAAGACCCGGCTTGGTTCGCCGGCTCCCGGAGAGCCCGGCGCTAGCGCTTGTGCGATCGCCTCGTAAAGTTCGCGCCGCTTTACCGGCTTGACCATGTAATGATTCAGGCCCAGATCTTTCATGCGGCCCAGCGTTCCCGACAATCCATTGGAGCTGAGCATCATGATCACAAGGTCGTTGTGTTTGGGATGGCTGCGGAGCTCTCTTACCATTTCGAAGCCATCCATCTCCGGCATCCGGCAGTCCACCAGCAGCAGCTTGAACGGCCTGCCCGCGCGATGCGCCGCTTCGATCGCCTCGATTCCTTCGCGCGCCGAGGCGGCTTCGCTAATCCGCGCGCCGCGGGCCGTCAGCATCTCGCGCAGAATAAGCCGGTTGGTGGCATTATCATCCACCGCCAGCACGCTCACGCCGCGCAGGTCGAGCTCCGGCGGCACCGGAAGTGCGAGGCTTTGAACCTGAAAATTCACGGTGAACGAAAAGGTGCTGCCTTCGCCCACCGCGCTTTCGACCCAGATCCGCCCGCCCATCAGCGCAACCAGGCGGTCGACGATCGCCAGCCCCAGCCCGCTGCCGCCGTATTTGCGCGTAGTGGACGAGTCCGCCTGGGTGAAGGAG
>JAJYVB010000107.1 GCA_021792265.1 Deltaproteobacteria bacterium
CTGCTTTCTGCAGCACGCGGACGAAGGCCTGCGTCGTCTTCTTGTTGCGATCGTCGTAGGAGCCGGCGCAGCCGACATAGTAGAGGAACTCGGCGTCGGGCTTGTCGGCGAGGGTCGGGACGTTCATCCGTTCGGCCCACTCGAACCGCTGCTGGGAATCGAGCCCCCAGGGATTGGATTGCGTCTCCATGTTCTTGAAGGTGCGGGTAAGCTCCCTGGGGAAACGGGACTCCTCTTGCACCAGATGACGGCGCATGTCGACGATCTTGTCGACATACTCGATCAATACGGGACAGGCCTCCTCACAGGCTCGGCAGGTGACGCAAGCCCACAGTGTGTCGTCGTGGATGACGGGACCGACAATGTTTTCTCCTACCTCTGAGGGTTCCGTGCCCTCGCTCTTGCCTGGGAGGTTCGCCTTTTCAACGACCTCGTCCTGATGTTGGTAGAGGTAGTCCCGTAGATCGAGCAGCAATTGACGTGGAGCCAGGGGCTTCTTGCTTGCCGTGGCGGGGCAATTCGCGGAGCAGCGGCCACATTCTGTGCAACTGAACATGTCCAGCACCTGCTTCCACGTGAAATGATCGATGTGCGAGGTTCCGAAGCGGGAATCATTTTCGAGGTCCTGCTTCGAGAGCCGCCCCTTGGGTTCGAGTTTTAAGAAAAAGACGTTCGGGATGGAGGTGATAATGTGAAAGTGTTTCGAGCGCGGCAGTAAGTTCAAAAAGACGAGAACGACGAGGTTGTGCACCCACCAGGCTACGTTGCTCGCGTGAAAAGCGAAGCTCGTACCCAGAATTTTCGCGACGCCGACACCCACCAGGGTTGAGAAAGGCTCCCACCGCGCCTCCCGAACGATCTGCATCTCGTGCGGGTGAGAAACGATTCGCCCACCATCATACACGAGGCCGGCCAGCATGATCGTTGCGATGAAACACAGGATCAAATAGGCCTCCCAGTGGGATTGACGGCGCAGGCGACTCTCGGGCGGAAGAAAGCCGTAAAGTCGAGGCGCGTGCGTGATCCCCCATCGCACAAACGCCACCCCAACCCAAAACAGGACGATTACCTCCGTTAAATCGCGGAGCAAAAAATAGGGGCCGCCCAGGAGATGCAGGCTAAAGCCGGGAACGAGGAATGAGTCGGAGTAGGCACGGCCGAACATCGTGAGGATCTGGATCCCGAGGATGACAAAGCCCCAAAAGATGAAAAAGTGCATCCACCCGGCGGACCGCTCGGCTCCGGGATTCGTGCGCACAAATTTCCTCTGGCCAAAGGCGTAGACAAGCACTGCGCGAACGCGTTCGGGAATGCGATCGAAACGGGACACGGGGACAGCGCTCCGCAGGAGTTGAAAGCGGCCCCAGAGCTGGTAGAAAAAAACGCCCAAGGCAGCCAAAACGCAAAGCGTGAAGAGAATCCCCGTCATCATCGAACCTCCATCATGCCTACCAACAGAAATTTCCGCATATGGACCCAGCCCCTGTGCAAAGGAGTCTTGAGCGTGATGACGTGATGCCGGTTACTCTATCCCCGGTAAGTCGCAAGCGCCTTGTCAGCTCGCCACGGGGAGCGGCAGATGCTGGCCGCAAGCAGTCCGACGATCAGCATCAGAAAGAAGGTGTCCATTGCCGGGTTTCGCAAACCCGCCGCCGCGCCCGGCGGGCTGCCTCACGCGTGCTTGAGTTTTTTTACCTCGGTGGTCATTTCGGGCACGGCTTTGAAGAGATCGGCAACCAGGCCGTAGTCGGCAACGCTGAAGATGGGCGCCTCTTCGTCCTTGTTGACCGCTACGATGACCTTCGAGTCCTTCATTCCGGCCAGATGCTGGATGGCGCCGGAGATTCCGACCGCAACGTAAAGCGCAGGCGCGACGACCTTGCCCGTCTGTCCGACCTGCAGGTCGTTAGGGACGAAACCGGCATCGACTGCGGCCCGGCTGGCGCCCATCGCAGCGCCCAGTTCGTCGACCAGCGGCTCAAGCACTTCCTTGAAGTTTTCTGCCGATTTAAGGCCACGGCCGCCGGACACGACGATGCTTGCCTCAGTGAGCTGCGGGCGGTCGCTTTTGGTGGCGTTGAAGCCAACTAGGCGCATCTTGAGCGCCGCGGCGTCGAACTCCGGGGTAAGCTTTTCTACCGGCGCAGCGGAGGCCACCGGTTTGGCAGCTTCGAAGGCGGTAGCGCGAACCGTTATCACGCGCGGCTTGCCTTGCAGCTCGACGGTGGCGAGCGCGCTGCCCGCGTACATCGGGCGCACGACGCTTGCGTCGTCGTTGAAGGCGATCACGTCCGCGGCCATCGGCGCCCCCATTCGAGCCGCAACCCGCGGCATCAAGTCCTTGCCAGCCGCCGTCGCAGTGGCCAGCAGCGTCTCGGCTCCGAGCCGGGACACCGTCCAGGCGAGCGCCTGGGCATAGGCGTCGGCCAGGCGTCCCGTCAGCGCCGGATGGTCGAGCACCACCACCTTGCCGAGGCCGTAGGCCGCCAATTCGCCCGCCAGTTCATCGGCCCGCGCCCCCGCGACGACGCCAACGCATGCACCGCCCTGTTTGCGCGCCAGTTCCAATCCTGCGCCCACGGCCACCAGCGTGGTCTTGGGGAAATGCCCCTCCTGATGTTCAGCAAAAACCAGTACGTCACCCATGCCGACTCACTCCGATAATCGCGCTTCGAAAGGACCGCCGGCAAAGCGCCGCTTGCCCTGAGCGCCGATCCAGCGGCGCTTCTCAATGCACAAGCTGGCGCCTCCCGAGGCGCCAGCTTCAGATTACCTTGGCCTCGCTGTGAAGGAGCCCGACCAACTCCTCGACCGATGCCACCTTGCGTCCCGCCTGGCGTTTGGCCGGAGGCGTCAACGTGCGCAGCTTCACCTTCGGTGCCAAATCCGCGCCCAGGCTTTCCACCGCAATCTCCTTGAGCTCTTTTTTTCGCGCCTTCATTATGCCGGGCAGCGAGGCGTAACGGGGCTCGTTCAGTCGGAGATCCGCGGTGATTACCGCCGGAAGCGGGAAGGCGACCGTCTCGAGGCCGCCGTCAGCTTCGCGCACGACCGTGCATTCGGTCCCGGAAATCTCGACCTTCGAGGCGAAAGTCGCCTGCGGCCATCCCAGCATCTCGGCGAGCATCTGACCCACCTGATTCGAGTCATCGTCGATCGCCTGCTTGCCGGTGATAACCAAGTCGGGCTTCTCGTCGTTGACAACCTTGGCGAGGACCCGGGCGATCGCAAGCGTATCGAGCGCCGCGGCAGCACGAATCAGGATCGCCCGGTCGGCACCCATTGCGAGCCCCGTGCGGAGCTGCTCCTGCCATGACGGCTCTCCCACGGCTACCAGGACGACCTCGCCGCCGCCTAACTTCTCTTTGATCCGCAGCGCCTCTTCCAGGGCGATCTCGTCGAAGGGGTTGATGACCCACTTGACGTTGTCCGTCGCGATCCCGCTGCCGTCAGGAAGGACCCGGATAGTAGTTGCAGGGTCAGGAACGCGCTTTACAGTTACCAGTACTTTCACCGGAATTCACTCCGATCGAACGCGCGGTTTCGTGTGGCAAGGACCCGGAAACTGCCCGCTTGCCGCCTGACCGCCGATTTTCCGCTCACCGTTGTCTTGGGCAATCGCGTCCGACGGCGACGATTTTTATCATGACCAAGGCGTCATAGCTACTCGTTATAGCCCAGGCGGCGAGACAGCTCCCGGCCCGCTTCAACGATAAGAGGAGCGATCTCGGCCGTGACGCGCTCACGCGGGATTCGGTAGGCGGGACCAACCACCGCGAGCGAGCCGACTACTGAGCGCGTATAGTCACGGACCGGAACCGCCACCGAAGAGACTTCAGCGATGAACTCGCCCCAGTCGGTCGCGTAGCCGTCACGCACGACCGCGCTTAATTCCTCGAGCAGACGCACGCGATCGGCGATGGTGTGCTCGGTAAAGCCAGGGAGTTGCTCCGGTAAATTGGCGCGCAACTGCTCCTCGGGGTCAAAGGCAAGATGGGCCTTGCCGGCAGCCGTGCAATGCAGCGGCAAAGTCTCGCCCAGCGGAAGCGCGATTCTCACCGCTTGGTCTTCCGGTCCCGCACCGTCAAGCGGTACGACGCCGTTTCGCCGCATCACGGCGACAAACGTGCTCTCACGGCATTTGCGCGTCACGTCGGCCAGTATCGGGCGCGCCTGGCGGACCAGTCCCATATGGTCGGCGTAGCGGCGTCCCAGGTGCAGGCACTTGATACCGAGCCGGTAGTTCTCGGTGCCCTTGTTCTGCTCGATATAGCTGCGCAATTCGAGCGTTGCGAGAAGCCTGAAAACGTTGTTCTTGTGAAGCTTGAGCCGTTTCGAGAGTTCGGTTACGCCGAGTTCATCTGCTTCGCCGAAGAACTGTTCCAACACGTCGAGTGCATGAGCCACCGACTGGATAACGTAGTTTGTCTTGTCGCGCCTGACCATGTGATTCTCCTTGGCCGGATGAGCGTCGCCAGCGCCGTGGCGCGTCACTTTTGGAAAACCGTTTTAATCTAGGCGTTGCCCAAGCCCGGTGTCAACGCGCATCTAACGTTGGTGCCTTAAACAGGCGTATACTTTGAGCGACGTTGGGCGGGCAATGCTAATTAAAGGACGGGCGACACAGGAAGGGACAGCAGCCTACCGGCGCCGCTTCGTCGAATTGGCCGATAACTTCCGCGTTGTGCAGGGATTTTCGACGTCCTCGCTTGGCGTTGGTACCTATCTTGGCGAGGCCGACGGGGCCACCGACCGCGTCTACGAGCAAGCGTTGAGCGCGGCTTTACGTTGCGGCCTCAATTTCATAGATACCGCGGTGAACTATCGTTTCCAGCGCAGCGAGCGCGCCGTGGGGCGAACGCTCGCCGCTCTGATTTCCACCGCTGAAGTGAGCCGCGACGAGATTCTGATCGCGACCAAGGGCGGCTATCCTGCCTTCGACGGCGAGATGCCCGCGGATCCGCGCCGTTGGTTCGAGGAGCGCTACGTGCGTCCCGGGATCATCGGGGAGGGTGACTTGATCGACGGCCACTGCATGGCACCGCGCTACCTGGACACGATGATCGAGACAAGCCGGGCAAACCTGGGGTTGGAGACCATCGACATATATTACCTGCACAACCCGGAGGCCCAACTTTCACGGCTTGAGCGCTCTGAATTCCTGACGCGGATGAGGCGTGCTTTCGAGCTTCTCGAGACGAAGGCACGCGAAGGAAAAATCGGAGTCTACGGTACGGCGACCTGGAACGGTTACCGAGTGGAGCCGCACGATCGCTTTTACCTGTCGCTCAGCGAACTCGAGGGAATTGCGCGCGAGGTTGGCGGTCCTGGCCATCGCTTCCGTGCGATCCAGCTTCCCTACAATCTCGCCATGACCGAAGCGGTGGCGGCTCAAAACCAGGTGCTCGCGAACGAAACCGGCTCCGTTGTTCGCGTGGCTTCAGCGCTGGGAATCGACGTTTTCGCAAGCGCGCCCCTGCTTCAAGGCCGCCTTGCACGCGGATTGCCCCCATTCATCGCGGAAGTCCTCGGCGGACTATCCTCGGATGCGCAGCGGGCGGTGCAGTTCGTGCGATCGACGCCAGGGATTGGCGTCGCCCTGGTAGGGATTAAGTCGATCACCCATCTCGATGAAATAGTCGAGCTCGCCCGCCGGCCACCGGCGCCGCCGGAGCAGTTTGCGAAGCTTTTTCGCCAAAGCCAGTCATGAGCCGGGAGCCGGCAAAGGGTTGGAAACCGTTACTCGGCAATATCCGCCTTGTAATTATGTTACTGGCCAACCAGAATCGAGCCGGGCATAGGGCGATACGCTGGCAGCCCCGCACCCGGTAAGTCTCTCTTTAATCCGTAACGGAGGCCAACAAACATCAGGCAGGGTCGAACAATAACGCGCCCCGGCGCCAAAGCGAGCCCAACGACCAGGCGCGGCAAGTGGTCGTTGGCGATGGCGGCGGTGCTGACGGGCTTTCTCCTGGCGGGTAGCGCTCACGCGTTTGACTGGTCGAGCTTCCCGCCGATGCAATTCACTATCTACGACGCAAACGGTAAGCGAATGGTCGGCCACAGCTTTTACCGCATCGAACAAGACGCCGGCTCTTACATAATCCACGGTGAGAACCATTACCTGGACGGCGAGTATGATATCGAAATCGACCGGCTATCTCCCGGCGCAGGCAAGCGTCTGCCGCGCCTGCTGAACTTTAGCCATTGCTTCTATAAACGGGACGGATCGGTACGCTTGCTTGGAGAATTAAATCTGGCAAGCGGCCAGGGCACCTGTGCCACTTATGACCCGAAGGCGCAGAAGTTCACCGCCCATCTCGAATGCCCGCTTGACACTTCGGCTGGCGCAGCCTTGCTGATTCCGATCATGGAGGCTTTCAAGTCGGGACGGCGCTCCCCGCTGCCGCTCCACGTGTTCGACTGCGCGCCGCAACCGAAGGTGCTCGCAGTCACCGTTCAAGCCAATGCCAAAGATCATCGCTGGCCGCTTTACCCCGGCCATCTCGTCGAGATCGAGGTCGCGCCTAACCTGGGATGGTGGAACGTTCTGCTCGGACCTTTTTTACCCAGGGTGCGGGCTTGGTTCGACCCCGCACAGAACTGGGGTTATGTCGGCGGCCGAATCCATCACTACTTCTATCGCGGCCCCGAAGTGCAGTTAGTCAAGACACACGCGCGCCCCGAGCATTCCGGGGGCCGAGCAGCAAGCAGCGCAGACGTTAATGGATCGGCGAAAGACGCTTCCCAGAGTTTGCGCGCGGGAGCGAATGCAAGCCGGCGTGTGCAGGCGCCCCAGCCGCTGGCGGACGGCGCCGATCAGAAGTGATTCGCGCCGTCGCCTGCGTAATGGCGCACCGGCGACGGCTTGGGCTTGCGGTACTGGAACGACGTCTGGCAACGGGAGCAGGTGCCCGCGGGCTGCGCACCGCCCTGACGGCGCACCAGCCGGACGTAGCGCACGGAACCGTCGCTGCACAGATGACCTGCGACCGGAAAATCATAGACGGTGCGAACGGTTGGTAGGCTTTCCATTTCTTCTGTCCGCTACTCCCTTGTTTCCAGACCTGCTTGCAACTCTCCCCCGACCCCTAGGTCGAGACCACCGTACCATCTCGCAGCGACTCCTAAGATATTGAAATCTACGACGCGATCAATATTTTTCCCGGTCTTTGAAAAAAAATTCAGCAACGCTGCTCTCCACCGGCCGCTTTTCATGCCCGCGCCGCAGCCTTGCCTCGTCTGGCTGCGCGGTTCCTGAGCGGGCGCTGGGCCATGCTCGCATCGAGCACGGGCGGCGATCGTTTTATCGCGCCGGCCGCCATGATGCGCGGCCGCGGCTATGGTAGCCTTGGCGCCAAGATGGGGCGCAGGACGCTTCGAAAACTTCTCGTGGCTAATCGCGGCGAGATCGCCTTGCGGATAATCCGAAGCGCGCGGCTCATGGGCATTGCCACGGTCGCCGTCTTCTCCGAGGCCGACCGCGAGAGCGCCCACCTCGCAGCCGCTGATGAGGCGTTTTCGATCGGCCCGGCTGAAGCGCAGCACAGCTATCTCAACATCGGCGCGATCCTCGAGGCTGCCGACCGGACCGGCGCAGACGCGATCCATCCCGGATACGGTTTTTTGTCGGAACGGCCCGAGTTTGCCCGGGCGGTTGAGGACCACGGCCTGATCTTCGTCGGTCCGCCGGCGGGCGTGATGGAGCTGCTGGGCGATAAGGCGGCTGCGCGCAGGCTGGCAGTCGCATCCGGGATCCCGGTAATACCGGGCATCGAGAGCGGCGATCCCGCCGCAGTGCAGGGCCTCGGAGCCGCATCCGGATTTCCGTTGGTGGTGAAAGCAGCCGCGGGCGGCGGCGGGCGCGGGATGCGCCTGGTGCGCGAAGCAAGCGAGATCCAGCCGGCGTTGGAAGCCGCAACGCGCGAAGCACACACGGCGTTCGGCGACGGGCGCCTCCTGGTCGAACGCTACCTGGAAGAGCCGCGTCACGTCGAGGTGCAGCTCATGGGCGACGGCCGCGGTAAGGTGATCGCGCTCGGCGACCGCGACTGCTCGATACAACGCCGCTACCAGAAACTGCTCGAAGAATCGCCAGCGCCGGGGCTTAGCGAGGGACTACGCCAGCAACTCACTGACGCCGCGCTCAGACTTGCCAGCCGGGCCCGCTACCGCAGTGCAGGTACGGCCGAATTCCTGGTCGCAGGAGACCGGTTTTACTTTCTTGAGGTTAATGCCCGCCTGCAAGTCGAGCATCCGGTCACTGAGATGCGTTACGGATGCGATCTTGTCGGCGAGCAACTGCGCGTAGCCCAGGGCGACGCGCTAAGCGAAGTGCCGATGCCGCGCGGATGCGCCATCGAATGCCGGGTCAACGCCGAGGAGCCCGAGCATGATTTTCGTCCCGCCACCGGCGAGGTGCTCTACCTTCATCTGCCGGCCGGACCGAACGTTCGCGTCGACACCAGTCTGCAGCCTGGCGCGGTCGTATCGGCTCATTATGACGGTCTGCTGGCCAAGGTGGTCTGTTTCGGGCTCACGCGCGAGGAGGCCAGGATGCGGATGATCTCCGCGCTCGGTGAGTTCACGCTTGCCGGTGTGCCGCACACGGCCGCTCTTATGCGCGACATCGTTGCCAGCGAGCCTTTTAGCGAGGTCCGGCTTTCGACGCGGTTTATTCAACGATGGTTCAGGGACTGGCAGCCCGACGCCGATACTGTGCGAGCTGCCCTCGTCGCGGCGGCACTGCTGACCGGCCGCGATCGGGCGATGCCGTCCGCTGCAGGTGGCAGCAGCCGCCGAGCGGATGGGGATCGTTCCCCGTGGACCCGGCTCGGACACTTTGAGCTGTGGAGCAGGCAATGAAGCTTGTCCTCCTGGGCCGTGAGTTCGAAATCGAGGTTGTCGGAAGTACGGACGAATCGCGCACGGTGCAGATCGACGGAGTGCCGGTCGACGCGGCGCTTGCAAGGCTCGGCGACGGCAGTGCCTTAATCCGGCTGGGAGAGCGAAGCTTCCGTGCTTACGCGGGCCGGTTGAACGAAGCGACGCTAGTCGCGGTGGGTCCCGCACATTTCAGAATTACCGCCATTGAGGGTGTCCGTCTCCGGCAAGCTCGGGGGCTCGCTTCTGCCGAGGTTGCCGCGCCGATGCCGGGCAAGGTTCTGCGGATACTGGTGGCCGAAGGAGATGAAGTGGGCGAAGGTCAGCCGCTGCTGATATTGGAGGCGATGAAGACGGAGACGACGCTGCGCGCCGAGAGCGCCGCCCGAGTCAAGCGAATCAATGTCAGCGCCGGTCAGACGGTCGACCACGGTGACCTGCTGATCGAGCTTAGTCCGACGAGCGGCCCATCAGCTCCCGAAGCCGAGGCTCCAGAGTCCTGAGCCAGTCGGCGAACTCGCTCTCGCGATCGACGACAATCTCCAGGCGGCCATCCTTCAGCACGCTGAGACGGTCCGGATGGTCGGTGCGAAGCGGGATCACAACCGCCTCGCGCGAGATTCCCAGGGTGTCCGTTACCGCCAGAATCGCTTCAATTTCCTTGAGGGTCAGTGCTTTGACCAAGGGGCAACCTGCCGCGCCGCTCTTCGCCCGTGCCGCTTGGCAAGGCCTCGAAGCGGCAGGCATGCGGCGCAAACGATGGTATTATTGAAATACGGGCCCGGGTGGCGGAACTCAAGGCCCGCCGGGTCCGGGGGAGGTTGCTTGTGTACGGCACCATCAAGAAGATAATTAAGGACAAAGGTTTCGGCTTTATCATCCCTGACGACGGCGGCGACGAGGTCTTTTTTCACCGCTCGCGTCTTTCGCCCAAGGTTTACTTCGAGGATCTGCGCGAAGGCGGCGAAGTGCAGTTCGAAGTGCGTCCCGGGGAAAAAGGCCGCCAGGCCTTCAACGTCCGGCTTCGCTAGTATGATGTCCCATAAATAATTTTACACGAACAGGCCCATCTGCTAGACTGTGGCCGGAGGTTGAGGGGATGGGCCGGCCGAATACAGCCTTGGTG
>JAJYVB010000108.1:0-5156 GCA_021792265.1 Deltaproteobacteria bacterium
CGCAGCCGCAAGGATGGCGGCTGCGGATTCTTCGCTGCGGAGGCCCCTCTCGCTTCGCTCAGGGCGCCGCAGCGGCGGCTCAGAATGACCGATTCCATTTTGTCAATTTATTTGCGGGACACCACACCAGCAGAGCGTCGCTCTGGTGAGCCAAAATTTCCATTCCCCGGCACGCGCACGTAGTTGATGACGCTCCCGTTCGCGCCGCCATTGCGGGGCACTTATCGTTTGCCGTTGCCTTTCACTTGAAATACAACGTGAAGGCGAATTCATTACCGCAGTTTGGACACTTCAGGTTATAACCAACGAAGAACTGGTCTTCGCGGTTGTAGACGACCTCGGAATCCTGACTGATCCTGTAGCTACACTTCGGACATTCCACGCCAACGAGTTCCTTGGGCAAGCTCGAAGCGTGCGTTTCCCTCTCGCTGTCTTCCTTGCTCACGGCAGAACCTTGTGGCTGATCACCTTCCGGATTTCCTCGTCCGACCACCAATGCCTCATCATCCCCTCGGGTGAACCGATGTAGTCCGGCGTGCGATTGATGCTGAATTGGCTCCAGCGTTCATTGACCCTGAGGCAGGTTTCGGTCGCGGGCCGCGTGGAAGGGGGGAACTTGAGCGGCAAGCCGCGCCCCTCGGGTTCGGTGCTCCAGACCCGCCGGGGCGCCCAGTGGTAGGGACGGGTGGCGTCGATCATGACGCGGTCCTGGAATCCCTTTTCTTCCGGTGGGATGCGCGGATCGAGGCGCGAACCCCGATGGTTCTTCCAGATCTTGATATCTTCGCTGGCCCGTGTTCGCCAGATGATCGACCAGTTGACCATCTCGGAATTCCACGGATCGATATCCTCATCGACAACAATGACGTGTTTGAACGCCCAGACCGTCGCCTTCGATCCCCACAGGGCGCAGGTAATAAGATCGGCGTGCCCCTCCATTAAGGGCTTGATGGAGACCACGCAGGTGCCGTAGCCGCAGGAATCGAGCGGCATGGCGACATCCAGCACGCCCTTTATCGAGTTGCGCTCGAGAACGTCCCAGGCGTACGCGGCATGCCCCAGCGCCAGGGTCATGTGATCCTCGTTCACCGGATGCCCCTCAAGGGTGCCGCGGAAAATGGGATCGTCGCGGTGGGTGATGCACTTGACGCGCACCACCGGTTTGGGACCGGCGACACTGCCGTAGTAGCCGGGGTATTCGCCAAGCGGGCCCTCCATCTTGCGCTCCTTCGGATGGATGGTGCCCTCGATGACGATCTCGGCGTTGGCCGGGACGGGCAGATCGACCGTTTCCGCCTTGACGACTTCTATAGGGGCGCCGCGAATAGCGCCGGCGATGTCCAGCTCGCTCACGCGGTCGACGGTCGGAATGCAGGCCAGGAATGAAAGCGCCGGCTCATGGCCGATGGCGATTGCCACCTCCATCGGCTCGTTGTCTTCGATCTTCTTGAAGTAGTGCTCGCCGATATGCTGGTTGGCCGGGTCGATCTGAATGCCGAGCTCATCCTTGGCGAGCATCATCATCCGGTAGACGCCGACATTTACCCATCCTGAATCGCGATCCTTGGTGAACACCGAAGCAAAAGAGCCCAGCAGCCGGCCGCCGTCGCGCTCGTTCCAGTGCGGGGTCGGGAAAATCCCGAGATCGACGTCGTCTCCTTTGAGAATGTTCTGCTTAACCGGGCCGGTTGGTACCCAGCGCGGCGGGATATGCTGAGAGGTGTCGGTGATGCGTTCTTTCAACGTGCGCAAAATCTGGCTGCGGCTCGACGTCTTGGGATCGAGCCCCAACATCATCGCCGTGCGGTACCAGGAGCGGAAGGCTCCGGTGAAAAGCTTATTGGGGCCGGGCGCCGGGTAGTCCTTTATGTTAGTGAACAACAAGGCCGGCGAAGCGTCGCCGTACACGTCCCAGGTTTTGCGCAGCACGGCGCCAAGTTCATATTTCCAGTCGACCTCAGCGGACACTCGAGTAAGCTGCGATTCAGCCTCAAGCGCCGCCATCCACTCCCGAAGATCCTTGTACGCAACCCGGCCATCTTTGGCCGATGCTGTCTTCGCTGCCGCCATCGTTGTAGTCTCCCGCTTGCCCTATTATTGCGAGTGTTCCAGACCAAGCCGGCATTTCCCTTTTATGTCTCGGAGCCCGCTACTCCGCCAGAGCTGGCCCTGTGGCGCAAGAATTCCGCCTCTGTCCTTTCATGAACATTGGGAATGACCGTGGTTAACGAACTAGAAGTGAAAGTCGAACGTTGTGAATTTGTCAAGCCCCTCGCCGGCGGTGCTACAAGGTGGTTTGCCAAGAAGCGTGGGCAACCAGCTTGACCGGCTTGCGCCCACGCCTTCGGCCGCTTGACCGTGGGGGCCATACGTAGTGCCAAGCTCAACATCCTGGACGAACATGGAACCGATGGCAAAGCCAGCGGCCCGTTGAGCGACAGCATCCGCCCCCTCAGCGGACTGCAATTCATATGGCGCCCGTAGTCCGCCCACTAATCGTTCTCCATGCCCAGATACTGATAGGCGGTAATATACGAGCCGCCGTACGACGGCTTGCCGAATGGGTCGTACGCGTAGCTGCTGACGACTTTGCCGCTTCCGTTATCGACCATCGCGACCGTCGAGCCGTTGGCATCCCAAAGCGGAACCTGCGGCGCGCCGCCGTCCTGCTCCATCAGCTCCTCGCCGCTCCCCGGGAGATGTACCCAAGATTACGAGCGCTCGAGTAAACCCGCTGAGAGCCTCAGCATAACTATTCGCATGACAGCGATGATCGTATCCAGAAGGGCATGTGACACGACCGCGGTCTCGATGCCCTGCTCTAAGTATATGATTCCGAAAATCAAGCCGCCGACCATTTCGCTTGACGCTGCTCCATGGATGAGCGCGTCGCGCAGACTCGATCCTCCCCCGGAGAGCCAGTGAACCAGCCCGAATAAGTACGCTTGAATGAAGATCGAGGACCACAGCGCCCCACGAGGCCAGCGCCGTCCCATTCCGCTCAACGCGATATAAGCGGCGCGGGCAATGATAGCCGTCAGCACCAGCCTGAAAACGATTTCCTCTGAGATGGCCGCGCCAACGGACGATAGAAGCGCAGCGATGACGAGCTGGCCGGTAGGACGAGATGCCTGCGCGCGTAAAAATTGAAGTTCCGATGGAGTAAGCCCGTTTTGGGGCGGTCGCTGGCCGGCTAGATAAGCTGCGAAGCTCCATATAAAATGAGCGAGCAATAGGATACCTGCTCCTAGCAACCCCCACTTTACTATTCTGCCTGTACTTCGTGCCGTGGGCTGCTCCTCTTGTTGGTGGTCAGGCCGCGCACGCAACAGTATAGCGCCGGGCAGGGAAAACTCCTCGCTGACTCTCAACGCATACGGCACAAAACAAAGCAAAACCGCATAAAACAGGATCACTATGATGTCGTCCGCGCTCCAGTTCTCAAGAATCTTGGAGGGTCCGACGTCGTAAATCCTCGCAAACCCAAACACAATTCCAATTACTGCCGCACCGATAAGGATCAGGGCATTCTTCCCCTGCGCCCCGCGCGGGCTTCTCACAGGGTCCATTGCTTTGCCCCCTGAGCTTCCTATGTTCCCCACCTCTATGGCCCCGGCGTTGGGCTCGACAAGGGACCCGAGGGCGTGCACATGCCGGCTGGCGGGCCTACCCTCATGCCGTTTTCCAACAGGCGGCCCACGGCTCCTCCCAGAACCTCGCCCATCTTGCCAAATGTGCGGTTAGCCTGCATTCGCAGGGGCCCCGGGGGCCCGCCCTTGAGGACTTGCTGACCGCCTATGGCGCCAGCGAGACCGCCCAGCGCCTCGCCTTCCGCTTCTGCGTTAGGCACCGAAAGACTATAGGGCTGACAGGTCGAGTTATTTGGATAAAACCCCGGATTCGGCTGGGCCCCGGGGGCTGAGGCGACGCCTACCCACACCGTTCCCGCCGACTTTCCCTGGTTGGGCGGGTAGGCGGCGGGCAGGCCCAGAATGGGCGCCCAGGTCGAGGGCGAGCCCCCCGGATGCGTGTCCTCGCGGGTCCACCACCATGGATACGACGGTCCCCCGCCGCCGAGCAAGTCCTCCAGAAGGCCCGCGATGCCGCCGATGATGGCGCCGATTGCGGCTCCCTCCGGTCCGTCAATGCTGCCGGCCTCGGTGCCACCGATAAAGCTTCCGATCACGAAGCCCGCGGCCTCGCCCGCGTACATGTATTCAGCCTGCCGCGCCTCCCTGGCGCCAAGCCCCAGCCCCGAGCCGCCCGGCAGCGCTCCCCCAACCATCGCGCCCGGTCCCGAGCCGAAGCCGCCGGCGGAGGTAATCGGTCCCTGAATCGTCAGCGGACGCCCCAGGACGGGACTGTAGTAGGTGCCGCCGCCGTAATACGCCCAGGTTGCGCCACTCAGGGTCTCGTTCTCCATCCCCAAATACTGATAGGCCGTTATGTACGAGCCGCCGTACGACACCTTGCCGAATGGGTCGTACGCGTAGCTGCTGACGACTTTGCCGGTTGCGTTAGCGACCATCGCGATCGTCGAGCCGTTGCCGTCCACAAGCGCCACCTGCGGCGCCTCGCCTGGGCAGCCCTCAGACCTTAGTGCGCCTCGAAATCCGACGCGGTCTGGGCGTCCGGGTCGATGTGGAGGGACAAAGAGCACCCGAGCTCCGCAAGCAGTCCCATGGTTTCAGCGCTTACCTCGTATATGATTACGGTCTCATCGGCATGCAGCTGGAGTCTCAGATGAACCTCGCAGTCGTGCTGGCGGGCGAAAGCTCGGATCTTCTCACTGCGGGGGCTGAAAATGTTGAGCACCTCGCGGATGGCGTCATCGATGCTCCAGTGAGGGCGTTTGGAGAGGTCATATCGCCACTCGATCTGCGGTATGTCGCTCCTGTTTTTCAGCCACGGCCTCTTCTGACGCCAGACCTCAGAGGGCTCCGTTTTGATCAGCTGAGACAGCGAATCGGGATCAAACTCTTTTCCCGAGATGAAAAGGGTGCTGCTGACAGCACCTTTGGGCGTTTCCGGCTCCGTCGGCATCATGCGATCACTGCTTTCTCGCAGCTCAACGGGATTCAGTAATTCCCTAGGAGCTGGCCCAGAGTCATTCCCGTAGCCACCGGTGGCCCGCCTCCCTTGGAGGCGGGCACTAA
>JAJYVB010000108.1:5166-9948 GCA_021792265.1 Deltaproteobacteria bacterium
GTAGACATACCCGTTCGGCGCTACCGCTATGTTGAACTTCCCGCCTCGCTTTCCGACTATGTCCTTCTTGAACTGCTCCGCGTTAATGTCTTTCAGCTGGCTCTTGCTGAGCACCTTCAGGTCGCCGGGGTTTACCTCAGGCTCGCTGCCCCGATAACCACCGCCGCCCTCATCGCCCGGTGCGACTATGAGCGGACTACCCGGGCGGCCGAACACGTCCTCGACTACCAGGACTACCGCCGACTTTCCCTGGTTTGGCGGGTAGGCGGTGGGCATGCCGTAGATGGGCGCCCAGGTCGACGGCGAGCCGCCCACACGCGTCGCCTCGCGGATCCACCACCACGGCTCCGACGGACCCCCGCCGCTGAACAAGTCCTCGAGTACGCCGGCGAGGGCGCCCAGAAGGCCGCCGATTAGCGCCCCCGGCGGCCCGTAAGTGCTCCCAGCTTCGACGCCAGTGAAGAACATCGAACCAACGGCAAAGCCCACGCCCGCGCCCTCCGCTCCCAAATACGCAGGAGCGGCCGGGCCAGGAACGCTCAAAAAAGGATTGACGGGCACGTCGCCCGAGCCGCCTGGCAGCGCTCCCCCGAACATCGCGCCGGGCCCCGCGCCGAAGCCGCCGGCGGAGGTAATCGGCCCCTGAATCGTCAGCGGCCGCCCCAGGACGGGGCTGTAGTACGTGCCGCCCCCGTAATACGCAAATCGGTCGTTCTCGCATTGTTACACCCGCCCCTCTGCTCCTAAGCAACCCGCATCGTCACGCTCCCAGGCGCAACATTTGCTGAACTCGATGATTACTCCTCAGGCGAAATTCTGAGGCTTCTGTCGTCGGACATCCTAGCTTGTCGGGTCGCCTCGGGGACTGCCCCCCGAGGCGACCCGACAAGCTATTGCGGTGACGTCATCGCGGCCGCGATCTGTTACTGCGCCTTGTGCTCCTGTTTGAATCTCTTGAAAGCCTCCCGCATCTGTTTCACGAGCGGGGCTGGGACATATACGGCTGACACCTCAAGATCGTCCGAATTTGGAGCACAGTCTCTGGACAGTTTATAGTGAAACGCATAGCGCACGATGTTGCCCGATCTATCTTTCCAGTCGCCTAACCACTGCTGGACGCAATACCGAGTGCTACCCGTGGCGTCTATAAGCGGATGCCATCCCCGCAGCTGCGACGCGCCGACGGCGTCGTTCGGCTCCAGAGCATCATATGGGAGTGGTCTCCAATTTTGGTCCCACAGCTTTGCGGAGATCCAGTCGATAACTCCTGAGGCCGGAAGCCTCTCCTTCACATGATAGGTAAGCTGGTCCGTTCCCGCCCGCCTACCGCGCCATACTTCCTTGGCTCCCGGATACAGCAGCAGAGCATCTGGATATTCAGATGCGGTTGCCAGCCCACGGGGCCCCAGAAAAATGGACGTGCAGACGGCCGCCAATAGCAGGAAAATTGCCTTTCGACTAAGAGTGATCACGGCCTAACCAGCCTCGTCTTCGCGGGACACCGATCAGCGCGCTTCCCAGTGCGGTCATCCCAAACGACCAGACTTGATCTGACACTGACCCACGGCCGCAAACTCTCATCACTGTCCGTTATGAAACTTTGGCTGCGAAGGCTGGGGGCAGCCCGTTTCGGGACCAGGCGGCTTGCAAAAGCACGACCCCAACTCACTACCAATCAAAAGGCCCGGCATTGGGGAGGTGGCGCCGCCGGGCTTGCCGCTCCACATTACAGAGCCGCCGCAGGGAACGCATAGGGAGTAGCAGATGCACGCATTGCCAAGGAACGTCTCCTGAAAAACCTTTATCCAGTTCCCCTGGCAGGTCCCCGGTTCAAGGCCCTTCTGTGTTTTCGCCAGCGGCCGCCGCGGAGTTCCGTGCTGCGCGACCAGTTCGAGGCGCGGGCTGGGTGCCGACTTTTCCTGGTTGGGCGGGTAGGCGGCGGGCATCCCGTAGATTGGCGCCCATGTCGAGGGCTGGCCGCCCACACGCGTGTCCTCGCGGATCCACCACCACGGTTCCGACGGTCCCCCGCCGCCGAACAGGCCGCTGGCAAAAATCGAGCCCAGAATGGCTCCAAGGATCGCGCCCGGCGGGCCAAGGGTGTACTCCCCTATTGTTATGTATGATCCGATTTCCGCGCCTACGACCGCGCCTACCGATCCCCAATAGGGGACCGCGGCGCCCTCGGGAAGGCTGTAGAATGGGCTGCCCCATACGTCGCCCGAGCCGCCCGGCAACGCGCCCCCAACCATCGCGCCCGGCCCCGCGCCGAAGCCGCCCGCGGAGGTAATCGGTCCCTGAATCGTCAGCGGACGCCCCAGAACAGGGCTGTAGTACGTGCCGCCCCCGTAATAGGCCCAGGTTGTACCGCTCAGGGTCTCGTTCTCCATCCCCAAATACTGGTAGGCCGTTATGTACGAGCCGCCGTACGACGCCTTGCCGAACGGATCGTAGGTGTAGGTGCTGGCGACGTCGCCGGTTGCGTTAGCGACCATCGCGATCGTCGAGCCGCTGCCGTCCAGGAGCGGCACGTACAGCCCTCCGCCCCCGTTTGCGTTCCTCGTGTCCTCAATTACATCCTCGCCGCTTCCCGGCATCCGTAGATAGTTCACCGCCTGGCTGGCGCCAGTCTGTATCACCTGGTTGCGGTCGTAGAGGTATGTGGCGGAGCCGCCGAGCAGGCTCGCCAGGCCGTTGGGCAAATCCTCGCGCCTGCCCAACTGATCGTACATGATACCGTCGGAGCCCGAAACGATTTCGAGCTGGTTGCGCAGGTCCCAGTCGTAGGTGTTGCCGGTGACCGGGTCGGTCGTGATGTCGCAATTAGCGCGTCAGTGTCCGCCGGGTCGGCTGACGCCTCGCAGGGGCTCGGGTTCAGCTACGATGCGGCGCTCCTTCACGTTCCACAGGCCGCGCGGCGTCAAACGCGCCTCGGGCAAAAAATCTGCGCAGAGAAAGAAGAGCGTGAAGAGCGGGTCGTGGTGCGCGTAGCCGTGGGACCGCAGGACGGTCAGCAGGGCTTCGCTCTTGCGAGCCAGGCTTTCCATACTTTCGTAAGACATCACGCCGCCAATCGGCAGTGCCAGCTCAAACTCGGTGCGACCGTCTTGAACTGCGGTTAATCCCCCACCCATAGCCAAAAGACGATTGACCGCTTGCGCCATAGCGTCGGTTCGGCGGCCTAGCACGAGAATCTCCCAAGCGCTGTTGAAGGTCGTCGCGACCGCGTCCAGCCTTGGCATCGCACCCCGCAAGACGGCGCGGGTGATTCTTCGGCCGTCGCGGGCTATCAGGCATGCCAGGCTGCCGTCGGCCACTTCCAGCGGAACGTCGCGATTGCTCGCGCACGGGACACTCTCCTCGAGGCGGGTAATGGCCGCGCTCACGAGCCGCATCGTCGGGAGCAACGCGCGGTCCGCCGACGGGACAAAATCCGAGGGCCGTGCTTCCCAGGAGCCGGGCGTCAGCCATTGAGGAGGGAACCATCTGGACCAGGGAATCTCCGGCAGCCGCTCGACAAGCTGGCCCTCGCGGGCGACCACTTTTCCCTTCGCCATGACCATAGCCGGGGTCGGCTGACGGAGGCTCCTGAGAAAGTTGATGTCGGCGTAACGGCCCGGCGCGATACCGCCCAAGTCGCGGTCCACGCCGAAATAGATCGCCGGATTGAGCGTCACCATCCGGTACGCTTCAATCGGCCGGCATCCTTTGTCCATGGCGACGCGCAGCGCCCCGTCGAGCAGGCCATGTTCCTCGACAAAGGTGGGTGACGGCCCGTCGTTGGTCAGCATCAGCCGTGCCGACGAAATTCCGCGCCTTGACAACAACTCGATCAGGTCGGGCAGGTCAGGGCGCAACGAGCTGTACCGCAGCATCGTAGCGAACCCAAGCTCCAACCGATCAATGGCCTCCTGCGCGGTTGTGCTCTCGTGGCAGGACTCGATTCCGACCGCTGCCAGTGCATTCAGCTTGTCGTAGGCGGCACCGGCGGCATGCCCCTCGATTCGCCGCCGCGCCTGCAAGCCCGCCTGAACCGCCTTGAGCATCGCCGGGTCCCCGGCCCGTGCCTCCGGCCAGCGCGTCATCTCGCCGACCGCCTTTACCAGATCGTGCTGGAGCACCCGGCCTATCGCCGCAGGATCGTAGAGCCGCGCCTCGTCCTCGATTGCCGACTGGCTATGGCTACGAGCAAGCCAATAATACTTTATCGGCAATTGCGCGAGCGCTTGCGCGGCGCCAAGAAAGCCGTTCACCCCGGTCTGCTCGAACAGTTCGAGGTTGTCCGCGAAAATGGTCGTTACACCGTGCTGAAGCGAGGCTTCGGCGAGCGTTGCCGGATTGTACAGAACGAAGGGATGCGTGTGGGGCTCGACGTAGCCTGGGCAGAGCACGTAACCGCGCCCGTCGATAACCGTCGTGGCGCCAGCCACGGCGTCGTCGCGGTCGCCAACGTAGGCGATGCGTTCGCCGCAGACCGCCACGTTGCGGGGCAACAATTCACCGCTGTATACGTTCAGGACGGTGGCGCCCGTAATGTAGACGTCAGCGGGCTCCTTGCCGCGCGCGGTTGCGGTGAGCCGCTGGCGCGCGATCGCTTCGTCAGTCAGCATCGCGCGTCACCGATCGCTGCTGTCTATTGTGCGGCGTCGGATGATACCGGACATCGCAACTCACGCGGCACAGAATACGTGGCAAGGACGGGCGGGTCGAGTACGCTCGGCCAGGACGCGAGAGCACAGCACCGATGGGAAATCGGCCAGCTTGCCGCTATCGCGTCGAGAT
>JAJYVB010000109.1 GCA_021792265.1 Deltaproteobacteria bacterium
CTTGGAGCAGCTTGCCGACGAGCCGCGCACGATGGTTTTTTTCGAGACTGCCCGCCGACTGCTGGTCACTGTGAAGGATATGGCGCAAGTTTTTGGGAGGGAGCGCCTGGCGGCGGTGGTTAGGGAGATCAGCAAGACGCACGAGGAGGTTCTGCGCGCGACCTTGGGAGAACTCACGGGGCGTCTTGCACAAAACCCCGTTTTGGGGGAAGTTACGCTGGTTATCGATGGAACAGGGCGGCGGCGGAACAGGAGGAAGCTCGCGCAGGAACTTACGATAGAATCGTTGCGCGAGGCAGGGCTTACCTTGGGACAGGCGGCAGCCGTCCTAGCGCGACTCGGTGGTACAAGTCGAAGCGAAGTCTATCGGCAAGCGGTCACGTCAGGGCACGAGGAAACTGGCAAGGACTGAACGGCAGAGATGGGCGGCCGCTGGAAGATTGAACTAGAAGATCGAACTGGTGGTGCGATTCAATGCCGCGAGAGGTACCGGCTAGGATGACGCCAAGGGGCACGCGGCGGCGACCAATGGTCGACCGTGGAGGGTCGCCTGGAGCGGTCGTGCCGTCGAAGCGCGTGCTGGTGATTCACGGGCCGAACCTGAACCTGCTCGGTGAGCGCGAGCCAGAGATTTACGGTCGTGATACGCTGGCGGCGATCGACGCGCGGCTGAGAGAGCTGGCGCGTGAACTGGGACTCGAAATCGAGACCTTCCAGTCCAATAGCGAGGGAGCGATCATCGACCGGATTCAGCAGGCACGGGGCCGCGTACATGCGCTGATCATCAATCCTGCCGGTTACACCCATAGCAGCATTGCAATTCGCGACGCGGTACTCGCCTTGTCGGTTCCGTCGATTGAAGTGCATCTGTCGAATGTTTACCGGCGCGAGCCGATCCGGCATGCTTCAGTGTTCGCGGATGTCGTAACCGGGAGGATCATGGGTGTGGGTGCGGAAGGTTACAGCCTGGCACTACGGGCAGTGAGAACGTTGATGTTCGCTTCCGAGTTGGCGGCGGATTGAGGAGGGCAGCTTGGCCGACCAGCCAGAGGCTGCCCACTGAAACTGAAGTTAAATCTTTTCTTGTGTCTTGGGCGGCGCTGCAGGCGCAACTTTGTGCGATGGCGAGGGCCGTTAAAGTCGAAGGATTAAGTGAAAGTGCCGAAAATACGAGGCGGGCAAATCGGGCTATAATGGAGGTTAGAGAATTAAAGGCGCTGCTTGCCCTGATGCGCGATTACGAGCTTGTCGAGCTTGAAATCGAGGACAAGAAGGGCAAGGTCAGGCTGGTTCGCGGGGTGAGCGGGCCGGGCGCCGAGCGCCCCGGGGCGGTACTGCATAGGACGATGCGGAGCGCGGCTGCCGGCGCAGAGGCAGCGGCCGGGCAAGGCGCTGTGGGGAACGCGGCACGCGGCGGCCGGGTTAATCCCGCGGACAGTGACACGGCGGGCGGAGCCGAGCTTGCCCCGAACCAAATCGGGGTGAAGAGTCCGATGGTGGGGACGTTTTACCGCTCACCGGCGCCCAATGCGCCGCCCTTCATCGAAGAGGGTGACGCGGTGCGCAAGGGGCAACCGCTATGCATCATCGAGGCGATGAAAATGATGAATGAAATCGAGGCGGAGTGCGCGGGGCGCATCGTTCGCATCGTCTGCGAGAACGGCCAGCCGGTCGAGTACGGCCAGATGCTGATGGTCCTGGAAGTCGCGTAAGGGGCGGCACTCGGCGACGGTGTGATGTTTAAGAAGCTGCTGGTTGCTAACCGGGGCACGATCGCGATTCGGATAATTCGTGCCTGCCGTGAGCTGGGAATCCGCACCGTGGCGGTTTACTCGACCGCCGACAAGGATGCCCTGCATGTGCGGATGGCTGACGAGTCGGTTTGCATCGGACCGCCGGCTGCCGAGGAAAGCTACCTCAACATTCCGTCGATCATAAGTGCGGCGCTGACCTACGGCGCTGACGCGGTCCATCCCGGCTACGGGTTCCTTTCCGAGAACGGCGACTTTGCTGAAGCCTGTCGGCGCTCGGGCCTCAGTTTCGTCGGTCCACGGGCCCGCCATATTCGGCTGATGGGCGACAAGCCGCGGGCGCGCCGAATCATGATGCGCAACGGCGTCCCGGTGCTGCCCGGCAGCGAGGGCACGGGTGTCACGGACCTGCGCGACGCGACAGTTCAGGCGCGGCGGATCGGCTATCCGGTGTTGATCAAAGCAGCCGCCGGCGGCGGAGGCAAAGGGATGCGCGTGGCGCATGACGGGCGCGAGCTGGGCCGGTTGTTCCCGCTGGCAGGCGCCGAAGCCGAGGCTGCTTTTGGTTCGCGGGTAATGTACCTGGAAAAGTACCTGGAGAACGCCCGGCACGTCGAGTTTCAGATAATTGCCGACAACTATCGCAACGTTATCCACCTGGGCGAGCGCGACTGCTCGATACAGCGGCGCCATCAGAAAGTCCTGGAAGAAGCGCCGTGCACGATGCTTTCGGACCGGTTGCGGGACAAAATGGGCCGGGCGGCCGTGCGGGCTGCCGAGGTCGTCGGTTATTCCAACGTCGGCACGATCGAGTTTCTGTTGGCTCCCGGCGGCGAGTTCTATTTCATCGAGATGAATACCCGTATCCAGGTCGAACACGGAGTGACCGAGATGGTAACCGGGATCGACTTGGTGAAGGAAAGTTTGCTGCTCGCAACGGGTGAGCGGCTGCGCTTCAAGCAGCGGCAGATTAAACTGACCGGCGCTGCCATCGAGTGCCGGATTTACGCCGAGGACGCGGAAACTCATCTGCCCGCACCCGGCGTGGTCAGCAACCATCACGCGCCCGGCGGCCTTGGCGTACGAGTCGAGACCGCGCTCTACGACGGCTATCGCGTGCCGGTTCATTACGACCCGCTTATCGCCAAGCTGATCGTTCACGCACCGGATCGCAAGCAAGCGATTTCCCGGGCTAAGGCGGCACTGCGCGAGTACCTGATCGACGGCATCAAAACGAACATCCCGCTCCACCTAAGGATTCTCGACGACCCTGCTTTTCAACGTGGAGATTTGGTAACCGAATTTCTCAGCCGGCTTCAGCCGGCCGCGAAAGCGGTCCAGGGCGGCGAAGCAGTCCTTCGGGCTGGCTAGGATTGGTGACGTGATGAAGCGATCTGGGTGCGACAGGGCCCCGCGTTTGGAGCGGTGGCGGAGGAACGCTCACGCACCGCGGTGGCGCCTCGCGTGGCTGGCGGCTGTGCTGGCCGCGGCGCCGATCCTGGCGGCTGGACCGGCCGTTTCGGTTGGATGGGGTGCTGGCGCCGGAGGTGCGAAACAAGCAGCTTTGGGACCTGGCGCGGGGAAGAATGCGCCCCGGATAGCAGTCGACAACCCGGTCTTTAATTTCGGAACGGTTCTCAGCGGACCTCAGGTGCGCCACGTCTTTACCGTTCGTAATACGGGCAAAAGCGAGTTGATCATCGGCCGGGTGCTGCCGTCATGCGGGTGCACGGCCGCGGCACCGAGCCGGACGCGGCTCGCGCCCGGCGAGAGCGCGGAGATTCCGGTCACCGTAAACACGCGTCTGTTGGCCGGCCCGGCCGCTGACACGGTGGAGATCGTGACCAACGATCCGGTTCAGCCCACGCTCACGCTCAGGATTAATGGTTATATACGCGAGCAGGTCGCGGCGACGCCGAAGAGTATCGATTTCGGCAAGCTCATGCGGGGCACGGCGGCATCGCGTGAAGTAACGCTGACGCCTTCCGCGCCGCGCGGCTTCAAGGTCGGTGCGATCTCCAATTCAAACTCTCAGATCCGTGCGGAACGAAGCGCCCGTGGCGGCTCGCAGGGCGCCGTTCTGCTGGACGTCAAATTACTGCCGTCCATGCCAGTGGGGCCGTTCTACGACACGGTGAAGGTCCAGACGAATCGGGCGCCGGTGATGATCGACGTGTTTGGCACGATCACCGGCGACCTGGGCGTAGACCCTCCGCAGGTTTCTTTCGGGATCGTACCGCACCGGCAAGGGGCGCTGCGCATCGCGCGGCTGGAAAATCGCGGCCCGCACGCAGTCAAAGTGCTGAGTATCGCAAGCTCCAACCGCAGTGTTCGCGCCGACGTCGAGCCCGTCAAACCAGGCGAGCTTTACAAAATCAAGGTCGTGCTCAGACGTAATACCCCCGATGGCCAGTTGCGCGGCAATTTGACTATCCGCACGGATGACCCTGAGCAACCGTCTCTGATAATCCCCTACTACGCAATTGTCGGAAGCTTCAAGGGTTAGGCCGGGTTCGGTCAAGTTGAGCGCTTTTCCCGGTTGCGCGGCCGGCTTCGGCCCTGCCGGGGCATTCTCCTGTTTGGACCCGGTGTCGTGTTAGAATTGTACGCGGATACGGGCGGTTGCATGCGGTAGCTCGGCTACGAGAGGGGTGGGGCAGCCGATGACGGGGTTGGCCAGGCTGAATCCATTATCTATCCTGCGCAGGCGGATCGTCGACTTGGTCGTGCGGCTGCTCACCAAGCCGCTCAAAACCTACACGCTCACCATCCCCAACGACATGGCGAGCCTGAAGCGCCATATCCGCAAGGGCGATGTCCTGCTGGTCGAGGGCAACGAACGCATAAGCCAGTGCATCAAGTACCTGACGCAAAGCTCCTGGTCGCATTCCGCGCTTTATCTCGGTGACGAGGCGCTCAAGCGGGATCCCGCACTGAGGCAGCGGCTGCTCGAGGAGTTCGGCGACGAAGCGAGGTGGCTGCTGATCGAGGCACTGGTCGAGAAGGGGGTTGTCCTGAGCCCGCTCGTGCGCTATTGCGGCTTCAATATCCGCATCTGCCGTCCCTATGGACTGTCGGCGGCGGATCTGCAAGTCGTGATGGACGAGGCGTTGGCCAGTGTCGGGCGCACTTACGACCTGAAAAATATCTTCGACTTGGCGCGCTATTTCCTGCCCGTGACGATGGTGCCTGCGCGTCTGCGTCATCGGGCGCTGCATTTTGGCAGCGGCGAGCCGACGCGGACGATATGCTCGAGCCTGATAGCAGAATGTTTTCAGAAGGTGCGATTTCCGATTTTGCCGCGCTACGAGCCCGCGGATGGCCTGCAGGCGGAACGGCTGCCGGTTTGGGGCCGGTTATGGCGCCAGCGGCTTGCGGTTCCGGGGCGCTTCCGGATGGTCCCTGCTTCGCTGGTAACACCGCGCGATTTTGACCTGTCGCCTTATTTCGAAATTGTCAAGTTCAACGTGATAGAAAACGTGCGGTTCGATTATCGGCGGATCATGTGGATCGAAGACGACATCGCGACGGGGGACAAGGCTAAAGAATCAGCATGAATCGGCCAGCACGAATAGTCCACGCCATCCGGGAGAGATTGCACTGAGGAAGAAGGCTGTTTTACCAAGCTGCCAGCCATGCGAGGTGTAGGGTCAGCAGATGAACAAGCGCGAACTTTTGGGCAAAGCAATCGCTAGGATACTCCATCGCTACTGCAACTTTGGCTGGTCCAGCTACTACATCCCGGGCGATAAGTTTCCGGCGCTTATCGAGGAGTTGCTCGAACTAACCAGTCCAGCCGAGCAGGCCAGCCACGAGGAGATCGTCCACTTCTTGTTGCGGACCCGCCACCTTGCCTCCGCCCAGGAGCGCGCCGCGCGACTCGAGGAAGACTACGCCATCTATCGCCGGCGCTGACACGCCCGGACGGCTGCGGCATCCACCGGCCGCGAGCCCTTGATTCAGCGGGGTGTTGAGAAACAACAGATTTCAAGGTGGCAGGGAGATTGGTGCTCAACACCCTGCGGGAAACCGGCTTCTTTCCTTTAGCTTTCTTCCTGCGGGAGAGGCTACAGTGAGGAGAGCAGGTTGCTGAAAAAGCTTTTTCAGCAACCTGATAGGGCGAGCACATGCGCCGGGTCTGCAGCTCATCGTGGTGGCCGGAAGACTGAGGATCGATGAGAGCGGAACGGCGAAACGCAGAGACGGGAAGCAAGTCCAGTGGATACCATCGAGACGATTAGGACACGGCGCGTTACGCGAAGCTTTACCGATCGTCAGGTTGAACTCGCGCAACTCTTGCTGGTCGTCGACGCCGGACGCCATGCGATGAGCGCGCGCAACCTGCAGCCGTGGCAATTCATATTGATCCGCGACCGCACAGTTCTGCGGGAGGTCGGCGCGCTCTGCACAACCGGGCCATTCGTTGCCGAAGCTCCGGCGGCGATTGTGGTGCTCAAGGACCGCTCCAGTAAGCGCTGGGCGGACGTGGACTGCGCGCAAGCTGTGCAAAACATGGCTAACGCCGCCTGGTCGCTGGGTCTGGGAACGTGCTGGGTCGGGACGCTCGAGCAGGACCGCATCAGGGCAATCCTCGGCATACCGGAGACCTGGGCGATATTCACGATCCTGCCGCTTGGATACCCAGCGGCGCGGAGCGCCTCTGTCGGCCAAGGGCTTAAGCCACGCTCGGAGACCGTGCACTTCGAGCGTTACGGCCAGCACGAGCCGTAGCATAAAGCCGATAGGAAGCCTCTTGCCCAGCCTGATCGCATCGCCCCCGGAAGCGTCTTCCTTGGGCTTTTGCTAAAGTTACAGGGCTGCGAAGGTGCGGCTAAAAGGCGGTTCGTCGTGGTGTAGCTGCTCAACGCCGGCGCCTGATGCGCGGGAAAAGTTACAAGAGGTAGGTTATGTCAATCAGTCATTTGGAGCCTTTAGAGGCTTGCGATCTGCTAAGAAGCGTGCCGGACGCTGTCTATCTGGACGTTCGCACTGAGAACGAGTTTGCGCAGGGACATCCCGAAGGCGCCGTGAATGTGCCAGTGGTTTATTTCCTTGGTCCCGGCCGGGTAACGCTCAACGAGGAATTCCTCGACGTTGTTGAGAAATGTTTTGCTAAGAATCAGACGATTGTTGTTGGGTGCCTTGCCGGACCTCGTTCGGAACGAGCCTGCCAACTGATGGCGGAGGCGGGTTTCACGAACCTGGTGAATATGCGTGGCGGCTTCGGCGGCGCGCGAGGCCCGTCGGGTGAAGTGATTGTCAAAGGCTGGTGCGACTGCGGATTGCCAGTGTCGGCGGAGCCGGGCGAGCGCAGCTACGCTGCGCTCAGGCGCAAAGCGGGTGTCTGAGGGGCGCGATGGCTATCCGGCTTACGCGGATCTACACGCGCAGTGGCGACAAGGGGATGACATCCCTGGTGGGCGGAATCCGGGTGCCCAAGGAAAATGAGCGGATAGACGCTTACGGAACGGTTGACGAACTGAACGCAGCGGTCGGAATGGTTCGGACGTTTCTGGCCGATTACCGTACACAATTCGGCTCCGACTACGAGTGGTACTCGGAAACACTCAGACGGATCCAGAACGAGCTGTTCGACGCCGGCAGCGAGTTGGCTACGCCGCCCGCCGCCGAATACCCCAAAATGCACCGGATGGGCGAGGGCGAGGTACGCAAGCTCGAAGAAGAGATGGATCGGATGCAGGCTGAACTCGCGCCACTCGATTCGTTTACGCTGCCCGGAGGGGGAAAGCTGAACGCTTTTCTCCATCAGGCTCGTACAATCTGCCGGCGGGCGGAGCGCGTATGCTGGGCGCTGGCACGGAGCGAACCGGTAGGCGAGCAGCTTCTTGTGTATCTGAACCGCCTTGGCGACCATCTGTTCGTGCAGTCGCGATGGGTCGCTCACCGGCTGGGAGAGGCCGAATTTCTCTGGGACCGGGGCCTTCGCATCGGTCCGAAGGCAGCGTGCACGGCTGTTACGGAAACGGTCGAGCAGGGGAAAAGGCCCAAGAACTGAAACCGCTTGAGGAGCAGCCGATGACATCGTCAACCGGAAAGATTCATTTGCGCCAGGTCCAGATTGGACCGATGGCGAACTTCGTCTACCTGATAGGCGATCCAGTGACCCGCAAGGCAGCCGTCGTGGATCCAGCCTGGGATGTCGGCGCCATTGTGGACCTCGCCGCCCGGGACGACTACGAGATCGACACGATCTTGGTGACCCATTACCATCCCGACCATTTGGGTGGGGACCTGTTCGGACAGCCCATTCAGGGCGCCGCCGAGATGGTCGGCCGAGTCAAGGCGAAGGTCCATCTAAACAAGCACGAAGCCGACGGGGCGCGGCAGGTTTCGGGGCTGGCGGAGTCCGATATCGCGCGCGTCGAGGCAGGCGACGTACGCCGGATCGGAAACCTGGAGGTGAAATTCCTTCATACCCCTGGCCACACGCCCGGCTCGCAGTGCTTCCTGGTCGCGGGCAACCTTATTTCCGGCGACACGCTCTTTGTGAACTCATGCGGGCGGGTGGATCTTCCGGGCGCGGATCCCGAGCAGATGTATTACAGCCTGAATCGCACACTGCGCAATTTGGACGACTCGACCGCCGTCTATCCGGGCCACGCTTACGCTCCGGAATCGAGCACCACTATCGGAGCACAGAAGCGTACGAATCCTTACATGCGCTTCAGCAGCGTCGACGAGTTTTTGCGCGCGATGGGCTACGGTCGTTCCTGAACGGGAAGAAGCGGTAGGCCCCGCGACTCTTGGCGCGCCAGCCGCCGCCGCGAGGTCTTGGCGCCACACCGAGCATCGCCCGTGAGCAAAGCATCCCCAGCGCATCGCCTCGATGAGCTTCGCGCCCAGGCCGAGAAGCTGCGCGAGGAGATCGACCGCCACAACTACCGGTACTACGTGCTCGACACGCCCGAAATAAGCGACGCTGAGTTTGACCGCCTGATGCGCCGGCTCGAAGCGCTCGAGGCCGAGCATCCCGAACTGCGCACGCCGGATTCGCCCACGCAGCGTGTCGGGGCTGCTCCCAGCGAGAAGTTCGCGCCTATCGTTCATCGCCGCCCGATGCTCTCGCTGGCCAACGCGATGAACGAGCAGGAGATGCGCGAGTTCGATCGGCGGGTCAAGCGGATGTTGGGCAGCGAAGGCGACGTCGAGTACGTGGCGGAAATCAAACTCGACGGCCTTGCGGTGGAGCTGATCTATGAGAACGGGGTTTTCACCGCCGGTTCGACCCGCGGCGACGGCGTAACCGGCGAGGACGTTACGGGGAATCTGCGAACAATTCGCAGCATCCCGCTGCGGCTGCTGCGGCCCGGCGGCCACGCGGCACCTCGGCTTCTGGAGGTGCGGGGCGAAGTGATCCTGCCGCGCAAGGCTTTCGAGCGGCTTAACGCTCAGCGGGCGGCAAGCGGCGAGCCTTTGTTTGCGAATCCGCGCAACGCCGCCGCCGGATCCCTGCGCCAGCTTGATCCGCGAATTACGGCGGGGCGCCCGCTCGATATCTTTTGCCATACGCCCGGCGTAATCGAGGGCCCCAGGTTCACGAATCAGTGGGAATTTCTGGAGGGCATAAAGCGATTCGGGCTGAGGATCAATCCGCGTTCACGCCTATGTGCCAGCGCTGAACAGGTACTTGAGTACTGGCGCGAAATGACCGAGGTGCGCCACGAACTCGACTACGAGGCCGACGGCGTGGTGGCCAAGGTCAACTCGTTCGCGCTTCAGGAGCGGCTCGGCGAAGTGTCGCGGTCGCCGCGCTGGGCGATCGCCTACAAGTTCAAAGCGCAGCAGGCCGAAACCCGCGTCGCGAACATCGCGGTTTCCGTGGGGCGCACGGGCACGCTTACGCCGGTGGCCGGGCTTGCGCCGGTTGCGCTCGCCGGCGTGACGATTTCGAGCGCTTCGCTTCACAACCTCGACGAGATTCGCCGCAAGGACGTGCGCGCTGGCGACACAGTGCTTATTGAACGTGCCGGCGATGTTATCCCGTACGTCGTGCGCGTTGCGAAGAAGGGCGCGCCGCGATCGGCGGAGTTCCAGATGCCGCGCCATTGCCCCGAATGCGGTGGCGCCATCGAGCACGAGGAAGGCGAAGCCGCTTATTTTTGCGTAAACGTGAACTGTCCGGCGCGGATG
>JAJYVB010000110.1 GCA_021792265.1 Deltaproteobacteria bacterium
GTCAGAGTTTCCTCCATTGCGCAATATTCCTGACTGCTGCATCCCGTAGGACTCTGGGCCGTGTCTCAGTCCCAGTGTGGCTGACCATCCTCTCAGACCAGCTACCCGTCTTAGCCTTGGTGGGCCGTTACCTCACCAACTAGCTGATAGGCCGCGGGCCCATCCCACAGTAATAGCTTGCAGGAGCAGAGGCCATCTTTTAACCCAAGAGGCGAACCTCTCCGGTGTTATCCGGTATTAGCCCGTCTTTCGACGGGTTATCCCGGCCTGTGGGGCAGGTTGCCCACGTGTTACTCACCCGTGCGCCGGTTTACTAGCCGGGTTGCCCCGACTTTCTCCCACGACTTGCATGTCTCAGGCACGCCGCCAGCGTTCGTTCTGAGCCAGGATCAAACTCTCCATTAAAGCTCAATGTCACGTCCAGCCGCGCGCAGCTAAAGCACGCTGCTGAACGGGATCGACCGCTAACAATCAAAACAACCGGACGGACTTTGACTCGTTGTCATCCCGCCGCCCGGTCAAAGGCATGCACTACTATTCAGTTTTCAAAGACCCGTGCCCTCTAGGGGCAAACCCAAAGCTTATCTCCAGGCACTCTGCTTGTCAAGACAAACCGCTCCCAAGACCGTACCGGGAGCCCTTCTTAAATACCCGCGGCGCCAGACATCTTCAAGCCCTCGCTCTTCGCGGCGGCTCGCTGTCGCGATCGGGATCGGCCCCCGCTCCGCCCAAAGGTTGAGGAAAGTTTTCAGAGTGCGCTTCACGCGCTGTAATCTCTCTCGAAGGGGGATACAAGAACTTAGAGGCTTGCGCTTGTCAGGTCCATTTTTCGCCAACAGCTTGGCCGGGAGGTTGGCCAAATGCAGTTTGCCATCGCGTTTCCGCCCCATCTGCGCGTCTACGAAGACGTCCGGCGGGCTGAAGACTACGGCTTCAGCTACGCCTGGTTCGACGACTCGCACATGTGCTACAGCGAGCTGTTCACAACCATGGCGCTGGCCGCCGAGCACACGCACCGTATCAAGCTCGGCGCTTTCGTCCTCGTGCCCGGAAACCGGATAGCGCCGGTCACGGCCTCTGGCCTTGCCACCCTGAACGAACTCGCTCCCGGACGCATTGTCTTGAACGTAGGTACCGGTTTTACCGGCCGTAACGCGATGGGCATGGGGCCCGTGCCTCTTGGCAGGTTGCGCCGCGAAATAAGCGTTATTCGCGAGCTTTTGCGCGGCGGGGAGGCGGACTACTGCGAGGGCGACTGCACCCGCACCGTCCGCTTCCTTCATCCCGGCATGGGCTTCATCAACGTGCGCGACCCGGTCCCGATCTTCATGGCGGCCAACGCACCCAAGGCGATCCGAACCGCAGGCGAGATTGCCGACGGATGGCTAACCGTCACCAATGACCCGGCCTTCATACGCCGAAATCTCCTCATCGTGCGCCGGGCGGCAGCGTCGGCAGGACGCACCGGCTCGCCCTTCGAAGTCGTCATCAACGCGGCCGCGTGCGTGTTGCGGCCCGGCGAGGGCTATCTATCGCCGCGCGTGATACGCCGGGTAGGCCCGTACGCTATCCTCAAGCTCCACACTTACTGGAGCGGCCGCGAAATCCCTGCCGGGCCCTTTGCGCCGCCCCCGCTCAAAAACCTCGCCCGCCGCTATCGCGACGAGTACGTCATGGCGATGGCGGCACCGATGGAGAAACGTTTTCAGGAGATGCACACCGGCCACATGATTTTCGTAAAGCCCGGCGAAGAGCGCTTCCTGACCGAGGAACTGGTGCGCGAAACCACGCTGACCGGCTCCGCCAGCGAGATTATCGAGCGGATAAAGGCGATGGAGGAAGCGGGGGCAACGATCGTCTCGATGCGCCTTTGCGGTTTGGACGGCCGCGAGCTAATTTCCGAGATTGGCCGCGAGATTATCGCCCGCTACTGAGCGTAATTGCGGACGCGGTTTGCCGCGTCCGCAACGGGTTCGAGAGCGGAGCGCTATTTTTTTGGGCGCAGCCGGTATCCAGGATCTCGCAAGCTCGCTCCGCGTGACCGTCGAGCGCACCGATTCACGGGTCGGCGGGCCCAGCCGCGCGGCAACGTCAAAGGAGTGTTGGATGAACGTGGCACGAAGCACAGAGCGCATTCTCACCACTCATTGCGGCAGCCTGGTGCGCCCTACGGACTTGCTCGACATGATGAAGGCTAAGGTCGGCGGAACGCCCTACGACCGCGCCGCTTACGCGCAGCGAGTGCGCAGTGCAGTCGCCGAGACTGTCCGCCAGCAAGCCGAAAGCGGCATCGACATCGTGGCCGACGGCGAGCAAAGCAAGCCGGGATTCTTTACCTACGTCAGCGAGCGTCTGGCAGGCTTCGAGCCGCGCCCCGGGCCCGGCTTCAGGCTCTACGCCGCCGAGACGGCCGCTTTCCCGGAATACTACAAAGAATACTTCGGCAGGGCGATGCTCGGTGGGGCGTTCGTACCGATGGTCCCGCTGGTGTGCATCGGACCCGTAAGCTATCGCGGAGAAGAGAGCCTGCGCGAAGATCTCGCAAATCTTCGGGCCGCTCTCGAAGGCGTTCCGCGTCAGGCAGCGTTCATGCCCGCGGTAGCCCCCAGCGGGGTGGGCAGGAACGAATACTATCGCACGGAAGAAGAATATTTACTCGCGGTAGCCGACGCGATGCGCGTTGAGTATCGAGCGATCGTTGACGCCGGCTTCCTGGTCCAGATCGACGACCCCTTCCTTACCGACCTCTACGGCGACGGCTCTCTCAACGAAGCCGAGCGGCGCCGCAAGGCCGAGCTCCACGTGGAGACGCTGAACCACGCGCTGCGTGGAATCCCTGAAGAGAAAATCCGCTTCCATACCTGCTATGGAATCAACGAAGGACCGCGGGTGCATGACGCACCGCTGAGCAGGCTCGTCGACGCCATATTGAAGGTGCATGCAGGCGCCTACTCCTTCGAGGCCGCGAACCCGCGCCATGAACATGAGTACCACGTCTGGGAAACCGTGAAACTTCCCGCCGGCAAAGTGCTTATCCCCGGCGTAATCACTCACGCGAGCAACATCGTCGAGCATCCCGAGCTCATCGCCGAACGCATCGTCCGCTACGCTCAGCGGGTGGGCCGGGAAAACGTGATCGCCGGAGCCGACTGCGGCTTTTCGTCTCAGGCCACCTATAAACCGGAGGTTCACCCAACGGTGGTATGGGCCAAATTCAAGGCCATGGCGGAGGGTGCACGCCTCGCGTCCGAGCAGCTTTGGCGATAGGCAGAAAGCCGGTCTTGAGCTCGCCTCATCAAGCGGGGCGCAGCTCTCAAGGGGCGAGCCGTCCTGAAAAGTCCGGCTGGACCGCGAAGAAGTACACCGCCGCACCGAAGGTCGCAGCTCCTGCGGCCACGAACATCGGCCCGTAACCCCATCGCTGAGCGAAAAGCCCGAAGAGCACGGGACCGCTGAGCGCGGCCAGATCGGACACCGTCGTGTAGATGTTGGACACGCGGCCCATCGCGCCCTCTTCGGTCCTGCGGATAAGCAACGCGCTCAACGCCGGGTAAGTATAGCCATGGCCGAGGCCGCCGATCGCAGCCGCCAACGTAAGCACTCCGCGCCAGCCGGTTCCCACGAGCAGGCCTACGCCAACTCCCAGGACTGCCAGTGACGGCGCCAGCGTCCGAGCGAGTCCCAGGCGGTCGATCCATCTGCCCCCGAGCAACCGGATCAGGATCGCAAAAATCGCGTAGACGGAGAAATAGAAGCCGACGTTTTTGACCCCCTCATGGTAGGCAAAAGGCGCGACGAAATTGACACGCACCGCGATTGCGATGGTGAAAAAGAAGGTGACCACCCAAAGCGGTATCAGCACCGGGTCAAGGAAAAGCTCAACGTAGCGCGGGGTTCGAGCGGACACCGGCAGCGCAGCCGCTCGGCGGCCGCCCTCGGCGCTGGCGCGCCCGTTCTCGGCGACGAGGCGAACCACAATCGCGCACACGCAGCATAGCAGCGTGCCGGTGCAAAAGTACGCTGTGAAACCCAGGTACCGGATAATAAGCTCGCCGAGAACCGGTGCAAACGCTGACGTTCCTATCCCGCAAAGACTGAAGATTGCCATCCCTTCGCCCCCGCGGTCGGCGGGCAGGATAGGGAAAACCATCGCAAAAAGAGCCACGCGCGAGGACCCATCGGCAAGGCCGTGGAGAGCCTTGACCGCAAAAATCGGCCATCCCAGCCGACCGATAGGCGCATAGAGCAGGATCGCAACGCCCTCGATCAAGGCAAAACGGACGGCAGCCCATCGCCGGCCCATTCCATCGATAACCTTGCCGACCAGCGGGCGGCTGGCCAGCGAGGCGAGCGAACCAAATGCGGCCAGAATGCCGATCATCCGAGCCCGTCCGCCAAGCTCCACGATGAAGAGCGGGAAGAGTACGAACATGTTAACGGCCGAGTTGAACGCCGCCGTCGCCGCGAACAGCAGCCAGAAATCGCGCCCGTAGCCGCGCAGAAACGCAGGCCGCGGCGCAACTTGCCCCTTGCCCGCATCGGCGGTCACGGCAGGCAGAAACTCCGGTCGAACAGCACTAGACACGGGCAGCCGCGAGCGTTGTGTCCCCAGGCAATGCCGTCAGGGCCTTGCAGCGCGAGCCAGGCGAGCAGCAGCGCCGCACCCATCCCCACGACTGCCCGCCAGAACCGCGGACTTCGAAGCCGCCGCAAACGGGGCGCCGCGGCCGCACTGGCTGCCACAACGTCGCCCCCATCCAAGCCGCCCGGCTCAATCCCCATTCCCAACGCCTCCTGCACCAGCGTTCCCGGCGGCGCGAGGGGAGACCCCCGGGGCGCTCCGCCAATTATCCGTAGTTTAACCGGTAGTTCATCAGCGCGCACTTTTCCGCTAGAAATATTAAGGTCCGTGCCAATGCGTCAGCTACAGGACCTGCACGTTATCGCAACCGAGCCGCTGATCCCGCCCCGGGCGCTCAAGGAACAACTGCCCGTCGACGAGTCGATCGCGAACACCGTTTTCGATAGCCGCGGGAGTGTCCGCCGGATCATCAGCGGCGACGATCCGCGAACGCTCGCTATCGTCGGCCCCTGTTCGATCCACGACCGGGAGGCGGCGCTCGACTACGCCCAGCGGCTGCTCCGGCTGCGCAACGAGCTTGAGGACGAGTTTTTCGTCGTGATGAGGGTTTACTTCGAAAAACCCCGCACGACCACCGGATGGAAGGGGCTCATCAACGACCCCTTCATGGACGACACCTGTAACATGCGCGAGGGCGTCAGGATTGCGCGTGAACTGCTGCTTGAAATCAACCGGATGGGGCTCGCGGCAGCAACCGAGATGCTCGAGCCGATAACGCCGCAGTATATCGCCGACCTGATTTCGTGGACGGCGATTGGCGCGCGCACCACCGAGTCGCAGACCCATCGCGAGATGGCAAGCGGGCTGTCGATGCCGGTGGGATTCAAGAACACTACCGACGGCAATCTGCAGGCGGCGATAAACGCCATCCAGTCGGCCCGCCGTTGCCATTCTTTCCTCGGCATCAACCAGGACGGGATGACCGCAATCGTGCGCACATCGGGTAATCCCGACGGCCATATTGTGCTGCGGGGCGGCAAAACCCCCAACTACGACGCGCATAGCGTCGAGGAATGCGAGCGACTGCTCGCGCGCGCAGGGCTTACGCCCCGGCTCATCGTCGATTGCTCGCACGCTCAGACCAACAAGGACCACCGCAAGCAGCTTACGGTACTGGCCGGTGTGCTCGACTTGGTGCGCGCCGGCAAGCACTCGATCGCCGGCGTCATGTTGGAGAGCAACATCAACGCCGGCAATCAGCCCATCTCGGCTGACCGCTCGAAACTCAAGTACGGAGTTTCGGTCACCGACCCGTGTATCGATTGGCCGACGACCGAACATTGCCTGCGCGAGGCGGCCCGCGTGCTGAAAGCCACGCGGCGCGAGCTGGCTGCGGCGCAGGGCGGCTGAGCCTCGATTCGGATTCTCAGTCCTGGCGCGACTCGGCGCGAAGCTTCTCGCTGATTAGCAGGGCGCGCAGCGCCGCACTCTGGCGAACCGGATAGGTCGCGGGCCGGTCGATACGCTTGTAATCGCTGCCGAGGCGGGCGAATCCTTCCAGGAAGGTGTTTCGCGACTCGGCAAGCGTTGGTTGCGGCGGCAACCGGCGGCCTTCAGCGAACTGGCGCGATAGAAGCGGTGTCACCCGCGCGGGCGACGGTTTGAACTCAGGCAAAACCGTTTCGGAGCTTTCCTCGATGAGTCCGATCAAGTCGCCGATGGGCGAACCGGACGTGTTCCAGGCGCGGAACACTTGTTTGCGTCCGGGAAGGCTGAGCTTGGCCTGCGAAGTCTTGAGCCGCGGCACTCCGGCGTACTCGGCAAGCTTGTAAGCGATGTCGAGCGCCGGAGCGTCCAGGCTGACCACCATCGCGGTGCCCACACCGAAGGCGTCGATCGGCGCTTTCGCCTCGGTCAACTCCTCGATGCGGTACTCGTCGAGGTTGCCGCTGGCGAAGATCGAAACGTCCTTGAGGCCGCGCTCGTCGAGGATGCGGCGGGCCTTGCGGCTCAGGTCGGCCAGGTCGCCGCTATCGAGCCGCACCCCCCTGAGCGTAATTCCCAGCGGTTGCAATTCGAGGCCTACTTGCGCGGCGTTCTCAATCCCGCGCACCGTGTCGTAGGTATCGACGAGCAGCGTCGTGAGCTTGGGAAAAGTGCGGGCGAAGTTGCTGAAGGCGTCGCGCTCGTGGTCGTGGACCATCACGAAGCTGTGCGCCATCGTGCCGTAAAGCGGAATCTTGTAGCGCCGGCCCGCAAGCACATTGGACGAGCCTTCGAAGCCGGCCAAATAGCTCGAGCGCGCCGCGATAAGCCCGGCATCGGCCCCCTGGCTGCGGCGCAGGCCGAAGTCGATAAGGCGCCGTCCGCCTGCGACCGCGTAGCTGCGCGCCGCCTTGCTGGCAATCAGCGAGGCCATCCCGATCTGGTTTACCGCAAGCGTTTCCAAAAGCTGAGCTTCGATTAGCGGCGCGCGTACTTCAAGGATCGGTTCTTCGCCGAAAAATATCGTTCCCTCGGGCATCGCCCAAACCTCGCCCGTGAAACGCAGACCGGCAAGGAATTCCAGGAAGTCGCGCTGGAAAAGCTGCAGCGAGTCCAGATAGTCGATCATTGCGGGCTCGAAGCGAAACTGTTCGAGCACCTCCAGAAACCGCTCCAAACCCGCCGTCACCAGGAAACCGCGCCGCGGGCCCATCCGGCGCACCGTCAGGTTGAACGAGGCGATGTCGTTGTAGCCGATGGCAAAATAACTCGCCGCCATCGTTAGCTGGTAGAAGTCGGTGAGCAGCGGGATCTCGCCCGGCTCGAGCCGCAGGTCTACCGCCATCGCAAACGTCCTGTTATGGGCATCGGGACAGACCGAATTGACGCTGGATTACGCCACAACCGTTGGCTAACGGTCAAGGCGGCTTGCGGCCGGCGGTTTCGGCGGTGAGGGCGGCGCCGGCGGCACCGGCTCCGGCGCGGGCGTGTGGATGAAGTGCGTTTCGGCACCGCCCTCGCCCTTGCTGAGCGTCGCGGCCATCTGCTTCAGGCGTTCGGCAACCAGGAAGTTGATCGTCGCCGGCTCGTCCACTTCCCCAGCCTTGATCAGGGTCAGGATCTCAATTCCCTGATCGATGGTCTCGATCGGGTAGATGTGGAAGCGCCCCTGCTCGACTGCGGTTATGACCTCCCGCTCGAGCATCAGGTTGGCTAGATTTGCTTTGGGCAGCAGGACGCCCTGCGTCCCTGTGAGACCAACGGCCTTGCACACCCGGTAAAAGCCCTCGATCTTCTCATTCGCGCCGCCGATCGCCTGAATTCGGCCGTGCTGGTCGACCGAGCCGGTCACGGCGAGGTCCTGGCGCAGCGCGACGCCGCTCAGCGCCGACAGCAAGGCGTAAAGTTCAGTGGAGCTCGCGCTATCGCCGTCGACCCCAGAGTACGACTGTTCGAAGCACAAGGTCGCAGTCATCGTGATCGGATGCTGCTGGCCGAAGCGCGAACGGAAAAATCCGCTCAGGATCATCACGCCCTTGTCGTGCGTCGAGCCGGAGAGCCGCGCCTCGCGCTCGATATTGACCACGCCGCCGCGTCCTACGGAAACCGCAGCGGTCACTCGCGAGGGGCGGCCGAAGGCGTAGGCGCCGACGTCCAATACGGCCAGTCCGTTTACTTCGCCGACGACCCTGCCCTCAAGCCTGATCACCAGCGTGCCGTTGGCGATCAGACGGCGGATCTCTTCCTCGATAAAGTTGAGGCGCAGGACCCGTTCGCTGAGCGCACGCTCAACGTGCGCGTCGCTCACCTTGGCGGCGCCCTCGGAGCGCGCAAAGTAGGAGGCCTCGCGCGCCAGGTCGTCGGCCGGCTCCATCGCGCTCACCATCAACGCCCGGTCGCCCGCCGTCCGCATCCCAAACTCGACTATGCGCTCGACGGCACGGCCGTCGAACTCGGGCAGGCCCTCGCGCCGCACCAGCGTCCCAATCCGGTTTGCGTAATGCCGGGCGGCCTGAGCGCCCGCCTCGACCACCGGGCGCATCTCAGCCTTCACCTTGAACAACTCGGCGAAGTCCTGGTCGTAGAAGTAGAGCAGGTTGTAAAGATAGCGGCTGCCCAATACGACGACCTTGTTGCGGATCTCGATGGGTTCCGGCTTGAGTCCGCTTATCGAGAAGAAAGCGAAGGGCTCGAAGGTTTCGATGGTCATGCGTCCGGTCTTGAAGGTCCGCTTGAGCGTGCGCCACACACCCGGTTCCACCACCGCATCCTCGAGGTCGAAGACCAGGAAACCGCCGTGCGATCTGAGAACGCTGCCGGCAATAATCCGGGTAAAGTTGGTCATGCCGCGTCCCGTCGGATCGACCCACCGTTCGATGGTACCGAATAGGTTGCGGTAGGTCGGGGCGTCTTCGCTCACCACCGGCGCACCCTCGAGCCTCGAGTTGTCAACCAGGACGTTTACCCGATATTCGGCAAACCGCTCCGGTGCCTCGCCGGGCTCGGTGCGCCCGGAGTCGCCGCCGCGCGTCTGGACGGCTTCGCGAAAACGGTCAAGATGACTGACGATGTGCTCGACCACCTCTTCGAGGTAGGAGTCTACACCGGGATTTTGAAAGCGCTGTTTCAGCGCCGTCACGGCGGGCGCTATGAGGCGGTTGGCGAAGTTGCGCTCGATGGACCGGATCTCCTCGACCAGGTCGTGCATCAGCTCCTGCTGGCGCAACATCAAGCTCCCGAGCTCGTCCTGTAATTCACCTTGTCGTTTGGCGAGCTTTTCGCGCTCTTCCTCCGCCATTCCTTCCATCAGCCGCGACAGCTCCTCGGGCGACTCGGGCGCCTTGCCGCCAATCATCGGGATGAAGAGCACCTGTCCGCCCGTAGCGCTCTGGATGGCGAATCCGCGTTCGCGGGCATGCGCTTCCAGGCTGCCGAACAGCTCCTGAGCGCGGCGGTTGTACTTGTCGCGGAGCGCGGCGCGCTCCTGCTCAAAATCCTCGCGATGAAACGCCTTGGGAAGTTGCTCGAGAACCAGGTTAACCAGCTCCTGCATCCGGTCCCGCAGCTCGCACCCCTCGCCCGGCTTAAGGTAGATCGCCCGTGGCGACTCGGGGCTGCGAAAATTGTTCACGTACACCCAGTCGCCCGGCACCGGCATCGTCGCCGCTTTTTCGGCAATCAGGCGCAGCGTCGAATCGCGTTCCTCCCGGGTACGAAGGCCGCATACGTAAACGTTGTAGCCCGGAGCGTCAATGCCGATCCCCATGCGGATCGCATCGAGCGCGCGCTCCTGGCCAAGCGGCCCCTGCACGCCCGTGTCAGCGGC
>JAJYVB010000111.1 GCA_021792265.1 Deltaproteobacteria bacterium
GGTTTGCCGAAGAAAGTCCATCGCAGCCGCAAGGATGGCGGCTGCGGATTCTTCGCTGGCGCTCAGAATGACCGATTCCATTTTGTCAATTTATTTGCGGGACATCGCGCTAGAATGCGCCGGGCCAAAAGCGCGCCCGCGCCGCTGAACGGACGTCTTCGAACTCATCCGGACGGATGCGTCCCGCGCTCAGTGGCACGCTTTGGCGTGTGCCAGCGCTCCGAGCGCTTCGATAGTCGTACTCGACGACATCCATCCGCGACGCGTAGTAGGCGAGCGCCGCAGCAATCGCCGAGTCGCCGTGGCGGCGATTTTTGCGCGCCGCGTCCAGTTCGCGCCGCTCTGGCAGGCGGGCGACTCCTTGTTCGACCGCCAGGGCGCGATGGTCGGCCAGGATATCGGCGTCGCGCGGCAGTTCGATCGTCGCGTCCTCGAAAGCGGCCCGGTAGCGCGGCATGTTCTCGCGGTACCATTCGACGCTCAGCATGACCTGTGCGATACCCGAGCCGTAGCGCTGGCGCGCCGTCTCGGCCAGGTACTGGCCATTGCCTCGCGCGTCCATAGCGCCGCCCAAAAGCCGCGGCAACCGGTCGACGACGGCAAACAGCACCTGCTCCTGCTGGCGAAACGGGATGTTGCGAAGCTCGACAACGAACGGCGTGCGGCGCACCAGGCCCGCGGCGATCTGCAGGGGCCAGACGACCGTCAGATCGCCTGATCGGCCAAAATCCTCGCCGAAACAGGTCGCGAGCGCGGGGTCGAGGCGCGCGAGAGCCGGCATGATCTGACTTTCGATAAAGTCGCCGGCCTCACGCTGGCGCATCGCCTCGGGCCTCTCGGCAAAGTCCGCCGCGGCTTCCCATCGGAGCACTGGAATCTCGGACCGCATCCGGCTTTCGATCAGCGCAGACGATAGGAAGGCGCCCGAGCTTGCGCGTGGCACGCAGAACAGCTCCTCGTCGGCGTTGTCGCTGTAACATTCGACGATTTCGGCGCGCCAGCAGGCTTCGTCGGCGTCCGTCCACGGGCGTCCCAGCGTCTGGCAGATCTTGCGGTAAAGTCCCTGGCTGACCGCGTTGTCGAAGTCGACGCGATGCAGCGAGTAGGGAAGGCGGTTCGCACGGATGTCCGTGACGAGTTGGTTAAAGGCGTTGTCAGCCCCGTTATGGGTCGAGATGACGCGCACCGTCCCGCCCCACATGGTGAAGGCCAGCGCGGCCTTCAACAGCCCAGGCAGGTCCTCGTGAAAGGCGGCCTCGTCGATCACGGCGCATCCCTGCTTGCCGCGCAGGTTGGCCGGGCGCGAGCTGAGCGCAACGATCTTGTGAGCCGAGGCGAAGCGGATGCGGTAGGCGAGTATGTCGCGGTCCTCGTTGTCGATGGCGATTTCCTCGATCGCGCGGGCCGCGCGGTTGAAGCGCCGCGCCCACTGCGCCGCAACGGTTACGAACTCGAGCGCCATGTCCTTGTTGTAGCCGATGTACCAGGTGTCCATGCCGGCGCGGCTGGCGGCTGCGAGCGCGCGGTCGCCGGCCTCGGCCCAGGTGATTCCGACGCGGCGCGACTTCTCGCAGACTTTGACCTGGGCGGGGTCGGCGATCCATCGCTGCTGGTAGGGCAGCAGGAAGGAAAGGTAATTCCCGTCCGGTGCCGCGCCAGCAGATGCGTCAGACCTGGATTCCGAGGAGCGCATCGCGGATCTTCCGCTCGGTTTCGGGCGACAGGCCTGCCTCACGGGCCAGCTCGGTCACCTGGCGTTCGGCGCCCTTGAGCTTCTCGGCGAGCCGGGCGCGAAGCTCAACACCCCACTTCTGCTGGGCGACGGCGACCCGTCCCAGTTGCGAGACAATGCGCGCAAGCAGTGCCAGGTCGAGCTTTTTTCTGCGCGAGCGCCCGGCACGGGTAGCCGCCGAGTCGGCAAGCAGCTCGAAGAGGTTCGCCTGTACCAAGCGCGTGAGCGCCTCCGACAGGGCCGGATCGTCGGCCGGGGAAGTCTCGACGATGGCCCGGGCCTGTGCCGTGGCCAGCCGTACCGCTTCGAGCCGGGCCTCGAAGTCGCCGCCGCCCTGCGGGCTCGCCGCGCCGTCGGCGGCACGCGGAGCGATCCTGTAGCCGCGCTCGCCAAGCCATCGCGTGAGCGCGCCCCCGTCGGCGAGCACGCCGGCTGAGAGTTCGCGATCGAGTTCGGCGCGTAGCGCCGCCGGCGGCGGAGTCTGGGCGGGAGAACGCTTGGCCATCGGAGTCGGCTGTTGGGTTACGGGCTTACCAGTATTTTTTTGGGCGGGCGATTCCGGGCGGTGCCGGAGCGTTGTACTCGACGACATCGACGCCTGTGGCAGTGAGCCGGGCCAGCCAGGTGTCGGAGTCTTCACCGTCGATTTCGGCCAGCCCGCAATCGCGCAGGTAGCCGAGTTCGCGGCGCACCGCGGTCAGCGAGAGCGGCAGCTTAACGTCGGTCAGGACACGCCAGATGATTGTCTCTGAAACCGCGATCGGCCGCCCGGCGTCGAGTACGCGCAGGATTCGCCAGCGCGCCTCTTCACGCTGTTTTTGTTCGAGATTGAGCGCGTCGTTCATCGGAGACCGCACCTTATAGGGACTCGCGGATCGCGGCGATTTCGTCGCGGATCGCGTCGAGCTTGGCATCTTGCGTGGCGCTAAACCGGATCCAGTCGTCGCGGCGCACGTATTCGAGGGGCAGCGCGGCGCGCAGCTCGAAGAAGTTGCGTTGCAGATCCTCGAGGCGCTGCGCGTCGCTCGCGAGTTCATGCTCGTGGCGATCCAGCAGCCAGCGCACAGCGCCGACGTTGACGCCGGCCAAAGTGACCAGCGCCAGCACGAAGGTTGCAGCCGCTTCCCAGTTCATCTTGGCTCCGGCTCGCTGTGTTCCTTGAGCTTGATCGTGCTGCCCATCGCCACCATCACCAAACCCAGTCCCGAACCGTAGGCTGCGGCGTCGGACGCCGTGAACCGGCCCATGCCCCATACCGCCGCAGTCCAGAAGACGATGTAGGCGAGCGCGCCCAACACTCCCACGACGCGCGCTGCGTCATAGGTCAGGTTGTCCTTGCCGGTCAAAATGTCGCTTACAAGCTTCACCGTACCTTCCTTCATCGGGATAGCGCCGCCCCTGACAAGCCAGCGGCCAAAAGAGTCTTTCACGCACCGCCCTTGCGCTTGGGCTGTGCACCTCGTGCTGGCGCGGTCGCCCGCGCTGGCGCCTCGCTGCACGCTGCAAGTACAGCAGCGCGTGCCAAAACCGCCGACTTAAGCCTCGCGACCGAAGCGGCGTAGGCGCGGATCGTATCGGCGGGCGAAGAGGCGGGCGTGAGCGATGCGATCGGAAGCGCCGGATGGCCAAGCTTCGGTACCGGGCAGTAAACCGGAACCGGTACCGGTACCTGAACGGTCACCGGGCGTGCGGCGGGCGTAACCGCCGCGGCGCATCCCGACACCACAACCCCGAGCGCAAGCGCGCTAAGCGTGCGGCGTGCATTCCGCAGCCGCGCTGACGCGGCTACCATCGACCGAGCACGGGGCCTTGGAGGTTTCCCCATCGGATTGCTTCCCTGCATTTGGTGCCGACCCGCGCCTTGAGAAGCGCAGACGCCTGGCGGCGTCCACGCGACGCATCGCGGGCGACGGCAGCCTCTGCCGCCTGCGCGCGTGCCGTCTCATCGGAGGTGCTGCGCGCAGCCGCGGCCTCGAGAGCGAGCACGCGCCGGTTTTGATCGGCGACCGCGGCCGACATCTGTGAGTTGGCGGCTTTGCATTGGGCAGACTCGGCTTGAAGCACGGTAACCTGCTTGCGCGCCGCGTCACGCTCGTGGACCAGAATTTCGCGGTACAAAAGCCCCGCGCCGATTAGCATCACGAACACGGCAGGCTTCCAGAAACGCGTAACCATTCCGAGCAGCAACGGCACCGTAAATCTCCGCTCGCGCCTAGCTCAGACGCGGTGCCTTGACGCCTGAGGAAGGTTGCACCGACTGTACCCTGGCTCCGCTGGCTGGATGGTTCGCTTGCGGCTTCGCCTTTTCGGTTTTAGGCGCCGCGCCGAGGCCCAACGCGTGTTCGACCGTCAGAAGCCGGTTCTCCAATCCATGAAGCACGGTTAGAACGCCCGCGGTAAGCTTGTGGCCAAACATGGCACCAAGCACGAAACCGCCGAGAAGGCCCGTGGCAGTCCCGGTTGCACCGCTTAACAGAATCGACAAGTCCATCACGTTTCCCCCTGTTGATCGGGCCGTTACTGGTAGGCCCGGTTGAGCCATCCGCTGAGGAAATAAACCGCGTCCGGATCGCCCCGCGCGGGTCCCAGCGCGGCGAGCAGCCGGTAGTAGCCAGCCGCCTCGGAGCGCAATGCCGTAAGCAGCGCGATAGGATCGCCGACGGCACGCGCTGCACCCATCGTCACGGGTCCGAGTATGCCGTCTTCGGCCACCGGACGGCCGCAGGCGCGAAGAGCGCGCTGCAGGCAAAGCGCTGCGTGATAGGGCCCCATGTTGACGGCGAGGTTGAAGACTTTTTCGCCCACGGGCTGCTCGAGGTCGCCGTAGCGGTAGCGCAGCCAGAAGTCGCGGTAGTAAAGCGCCGCAGCTTGGTTGCGCGTGAGCCTGCTCAGATCACGCCGGGAAAGCTTCGGGCCGAGATTCCGTAACGCGTTGCTCCACCCGGATCGGCCGGGTTGTCGCTGTAGCCACCCTCGTCGGCAAGGAGCTGCGCCACGGCGCGGGCAAACGACTCGGGGTAGCCCTTGGTTAATTGCGCGTTCTGGTTCGAAGGAAAGTCCGAGGTCGAAGGCGTTGTGGTCACGGCGCTGAGCTTAAAGCGTCGCGCGCAAAGTTAAACCCTGAAATTTTTCGGTCCATGGTTTTGGACCACGCGGCGGGACCAGAGATGGGCGCGAGGCTGCTTGACTCGCTTAGTGCCCCGTAATACGCGGCGTGGATGAGAGCCCGATCTCCGTGGACGGCGCGCTTGTGGCGCGTACGGCGCGCCGTGACTCGGCCAGCACCTGGTAGACCCGCCTGGTGGTGCATTGCATCTCGCGGGCAATCGCTTCCACGCTCATGCCGCTTGCGCGCAGGTCGAGGATGCGTGCGCGGCGCAGAGCCGGGCGCGGGACATCCATGCGGTCGCCGCCCCAGAGCCGGGCGAGCTTGAGCGCATTGGAAAAGCCAACGCACCGGGCAATGGCGTCCGCCGGGCGCGGCGACTGCGGCACGTAAAGGCGCAGGCCGCCAAAGTTGCTGACGAGCTTGACGGTGGCTTCCTGGCCGATGGCCGACAAGAGTTCCTGCATCGTAGACACTGTAGCTTCCCCCTTTCTTCGCCGGGTTGCGAAGAGCGCAGCGGTTGCCCTTGGCAGCCGAGGTAATGCGGCGCCACAACGGGCCCATCTGCAACGGTCCCGGCTCACCCCATGAACGAAAGCGGCTCTTAATAACCGAAAGCGGCTCTAGGGTCCGGAAGCTGCCAGATTGTCGGTAGGCTTCGCCGGGGCAAACAGGCAGCGCGATAACACTGCCCAGCGCAAGCGAGCGACGCGGTGGGTGTTTTCCTTGACGAACTTCACCATGACTGTCCCCCTTACTTAAGAACTACATGAAGAACCCGCTAATTGGCGCGCAAAAATGGCCTTCGTGAAAATCAAGGTGGAGATGGGCAGCGCGGAGGCCTGGGTGAGACATAAGCGGGACCGATTCCATTTCACCCTGTTGGCTTCAGTTCCGAACATAGGGCAGGAGCCCTGAGACATTACGGTCGTCCAGCAGGCCCATTTCTTGCTGTTGAAAGAATTTGCATGCGTTTGAGCGATTGCGCTGGCAATTTCTTGGTGCACGCCACCAATCCGAGCGGGAAATGAGCGGCGGAGGCAAGAGACAGAATAGCGCTGTTTATCACTGCGCTGCCTGCAATCAGCCTGCATTGCCAATCACTACCTTTAATGGATGGTCTGTGTCTCATTCAGCTCTTTCCCTCTGTACGCTGCCTAGTTTATCCCACAGTAGGAGACCGCTTGTCAACTTCCGGTGAGATCAGCAAGTTCCGCGCGCGGCTAGCTGCCACGCTTCGGCGCTTCGGCTCAGTAGCTGAGATGGCCCGTGCTGTCGGCGTCTCAGACAACGCCATCTACAAGTGGGTCGCTGGGCGCGGCCAGCCCAGCGTCCAAAGCCTGGTGGCCATCGCCCGCACCGCCGGTGTGTCGGTCGAATGGCTGGCAACCGGACGCGAGGTTGCAACGTCCACCGCACAAAGCGCTATGCCATCTGATTTCGTCTTCCTGGGCGCCGGCCGGCCTCGCTCGGGACGCGCCGCTATTCTGAACAGCGCCCAACTCGTCGATTACGTCGCCTTTCGCAGCGAGTGGATCCGGCGCCGCCTCGGTGTCAATCCCGAAACCGTTGCCCTGGTAGAGGCGGTGGGCGACGCGATGGCGCCCACGCTGCATGAGGGCGACTTGGCCCTAGCTGACTTTAGCCACAACCATATCCATCACGACGGGCTCTATGTCCTGCTGGAAAACAACGACCTGCTGGTGAAGCGGGTGCAATGGCGCCAGCCGGGACGGAAGACAGTTGTGGTTCGAAGCGACAATCCCGCCTACGAGGCGCAAGAAGTGGCTGCCGAGAGCTTGCGAATCGCGGGTCGGGTGGCTTGGATCGGCCGCCGTCCTTGAGAAGCCGGCTTCGCTGCCATCTGTAGTCCCTCTGGCAGCGCAACAGTTTGAAAGGCCAAGCCGAAGGAACCCATTTCGCTCGTTTGCAATTAGGTGCCGTCGCGCTGCTGCTTGACAGCCGTGGCGCAACGGCGCGATTTTGAGACAACGCCAATCGGAGTGGTGAGCGTTCTGTCCTGTGTCGCCGATCAGAAGGCGGCGGCCAAACGCCGCAGGCGCGCGCAAACAACCGAGTTAAAGGAGAATATTACTAGTCATGATGCGCTTAGAGAATAAAGGAGCGGTTGTAACCGGTGGCGGCGGAGGCTTGGGACGAGTTTACGCGCTGCGGCTCGCCGCGGAAGGCGCAAACGTCGCTCTTTGGGATATCAACGGCGCGGGCGCCAACGAGACCGCCGAGTTGGTGAGGAAGACCGGCCGCATCGGTGTCGGTATGCAGGTTGACGTTGCGTCCGAAGCCCAGACGGTAGCAGCCGCCAAGGCAAGCGCTGACGCGTTAGGCCGCATCGACATCGTCGTCAACAACGCCGGCATCGTGCGTGACATCCATCCCGTGCCGATCGAGGAACTGAAGCTTCCGGACTGGGAGCGGATCATTGCCGTAAACCTGACCGGCTCCTTTCTCTGCAACAAGGCGCTTGTGCCCTATCTCAAGCGCTCGGGCAAAGGCAAAATCATCAACGTAAGCTCCGGCACTGCTCTTCACGGCACGAACATCCGCCTGGACTACATTTGTTCGAAGGCCGGCATAATCGGCCTCACGCGGGGACTGGCGGCGGAGCTGGGAAAATACTGGATCAACGTCAATGCTATTGTTCCGGGACCGGTGCCGACGACGCTGAGCGGTCTCGACCCGCTCAAGACCCACGAAAACAAGGCCGATTACTATCCGCCCGAACAGCTTTACGCAGGGCGTTATCTGATGCGCGAAATTATGCCGCGCGACCTCGAGGGACTGGTGGCGTTTCTTGCCTCGGACGAGAGTGACATGATCACCGGACAGCTCATCACGGTTGACGGCGGGCGGGTGTTCGTGGGTTGAAGGCGGTTGCTTGAACGGCCGACGAGATTGGCGCCAGCGCAGGCGCGTCATATGCTACACTGGCCTCGCTCGAAGCGGGGCACAAGAAGGCAGGCAAGACCATGGCGGCGAATCGCCGTGAGATCGAGGAGCGCGCAGCTTTCCACCTGGGTCAGGGTTTTCATTGAAGCCAGGCAGTCCTGCAGGTCGTGCAGGAATTTCTCGGCAAAGTTGACCAGGCGGCGGTGCGCCTGATGAGCGGATTCGGCGGCGGAATCGGTGGAACCGGGTCAGTATGCGGAGCGATCATCGGAGCGGTGGCCGCGCTCAGCATGCGTTACGGCCGTGGAGCGGCGCAGGAGCGGGAGGATCGCAGGCTGTTTCCGCTCAGCGCTGAGGTTTATCGGCGCTTTGGCACGGAGATCGAAACGAGCCACCTGTGCCGCGATATTACGGGCGTTGATTTTGCCGACCCCGCACAGGTCCAGGCCTTCCGAGCGTCGCCAGAAAAGACCGGACGCTGCATGCGGCTGGTGGCTCGGACCGCGGAATTGGTCTGCGAGATGCTGACGCGCGAAGGCGTTGCCAAGGAGCCGCGCGGCTAACGCGGGATTGTCAGCCCTTCAGAGGCACCAACCGAAGACGGGAGATCGCGATGGGGCAGTCGGCGGACAGCGGTTCAGCACTCAGTTTCAGGCTTTCGAAAGAGCAAGAGGCGCTGCGCGAAGTTGCGCAGCGCTTCACGCGCAAAGAAATTAAGCCGGTAGCCCTCAAGTTCGAGGAGGAAAACGGCGACGCGCTCGCCCATCAGGTCATCGACCGGGCTGCGCAGGCAGGACTTCTGGGCTTGCCGGTACCGCTCGAATTCGGCGGCGGCGGCGGATCCAACGTCGAGTGCACGCTCGTGCTGGAGGAAATCGCAGCGGGATGTGGCGGAATTGCAACGGCAATCGGTGCAAGCTGGTTCGGCCAGACGCCGATCATGATGGCGGCCAACAGCCAACAGCGCCGCGAAATCTTTCCCCCGCTCGCCGCGCGCGACCACGGACTGCTTTGCTGCATGGCGATGACCGAGCCGGCCGGCGGCACCGATATCGAAAACCCCCACATGAAGTCGCGTACCATCCGTACCGTGGTGCGCGAAGACGGCGACAACTACGTAGTTAACGGGCGCAAACTCTGGCCGAGCAACTCCGACAACGCGTGGCTCTATACCGTCGTCGCAACCGCCGACCCTGCACGCGGCGACGAGGGCTCGTGCCTGGTCATGGTTCCCGCCGGTACGCCGGGCCTGTCCTTCGGGCACCCGATTCCCAAGATGGGGATGGTGGCGGACCGCAACGCCGAGATTGTCTTCGAAGACGTGCGAGTCCCCAAAAGCAACCTGCTGGGCAAGATAGGTGACGGAGCGCGCCTGCTCCAACGTACCCTGGTCTACAACCGGGCCGGCGCGGCGGCGATCGCGGTCGGCGTCGCACGGGGCGCCTTCGAGGGTGCGCTCCAATGGGCGAGGGAGCGGATAACCATGGGCCAGCCGCTCGCGAAGCATCCGGTCGTAGCCGCGATGCTTGGCGACATGGCGACCGGGATCGAGGCAAGCCGCCTGCTCTACCAGCGCTCCGCGTGGTTCAACGCGCAGCCCGGCCAGGCCAGCATGCTGATGGCGACCATGGCCAAGGTGTTCGCAAGCGACATGGCGATGCGGGTGACGACCGACGCGGTTCAGATCATGGGCGCCTATGGCTACGCCCGCGAGTACGGCGTGGAGAAAGCGATGCGGGACGCGAAAATCCTGCAGATTTACATCGGCGCCAACGAGTTCAGCCGCCAGCTCGTCGGCGAATTGCTATAGCAAGTGTCAGGTCTCAATAATAGGTAGAACAGGGCGTTGGTGGCATGGGATTTTCCGCTCCGGCAACCTCCGCTCAGAACGACGACAAAAACGCGTGCTTCTGTCATTTTGAGCGGGGCGAAGAATCTCATTCCACCCCAGAGCGGTGCTGAAGTTACTTGCGTGACATAAGACTAGCGTGGTAACCAGACTCAAAACAGGAGTAGTCGAATCATGAGCGACTCGTACGTGCGGTATATGGACAAAACCAGGGAGTACTACCTGGGCGAAGGCTATCGGAATCCTTACCGATGGGCCCATTTCG
>JAJYVB010000112.1 GCA_021792265.1 Deltaproteobacteria bacterium
TTCGGAGGGCGGCAACCTTCTGCGGCGCTTTCGCGGCTATCCCAAGCTGATCGAAGTTTTCCTTCCGAAACTCCGGCTGCTGGTCGATGTCAACTGGCGGATTAGCAATACGGGCCGTCACGCGGATTATATTCTTCCGTGCGCCGCCCAGTATGAACGCGATGACACCAGATACGTAACCCCGTTTCCCTTTGCGTATCTGCATGGCGCGGAGCGTGCCATCGACCCGGTCGGTGAGGCCCATCAGGAGTGGACGATCCATTGCATGCTGGCCAAGAAGATTCAGGAGCGCGCGATTCAACGCGGCCTGACCCACTTCAAGGATCGTGCGGGCAAGGAGCGGCGGCTGGATAACGTCTACCATGAATTGACCTACGCCGGCTGCTACAAGGAGAACGACACCGTCAAGCTGGCGCAGGATTTCGTCAAGGTGTCAGATAACCTCAAGGGCACTACCTGGGACGAGCTTGCCAAAAACGGGTTTGTCCGATTCACCAGCGTCGGCGAAGCCCACGTAAACATTGGCAACGCGACCGACCTGCGGCCGGGCGAGCCGATCACGCCGAACACCTGGCACGTTCAGAAGAAGATGCCGTGGCCGACCCTGACGCGGCGGATCCAGTTCTATATCGACCAGGAGCTTTTTCTCGAGCTCGGCGAAGAGCTGCCCGTATACAAGGAAGATCATATCGGCGGAAACTATCCCCTGCGGCTGACCGGGGGGCACGCCCGGCACTCGATCCATACGTCGTGGCGCGACGACACGCTGATGCTGCGCCTGCAGCGCGGCGAGCCTGAAATGTACATGAACGTCCGCGACGCCCAGGCGCGGGGTATCAAGGACCACGAGCTGGTGCGGGTATACAACGACGTTGGTGCTTTCGAGATCCGCGCCAAGGTGGCGGCGTCATGCGCGCCGGGCGAGGTGATCATCTATCACGCGTGGGAGCCCTATATGTTCAAGGACGGCTACTCCCATCAAACGCTGACTCCGAGTCCGATCAACCCGGTCGAGCTGGCGGGTGGCTATTTCCACCTGCGGCCGATACTCTTCAGTTGTTCGCCGGGCCAGAGCGATCGCGGCGTACGCGTCGAAGTCAACAAGCTGGAGAAAGCCGGGCCTCATCCGGGGCTCCGCGTCTAGGAGATGGAGGCCAGCGGTTCAATGATGGTAAGGTCGGGTGCTGTTGCACGCTCCGCCATGACCGCGCCGGGAGCGGCTAACCTCGGGATGGTTGCCGCACGGCGAACAGGATGGCGCGCGTTTTTGCGCGGCGCTCACCACCTTCGGGCCGCGCTGTTTTTCGTGGCGTCGGCAAGCGGCTTTCTTCTCTTTTCGCCCACGCTGCGGGCCGAGGTCACGGGTGGTTATGCTCTAAGCCTGGAACGGATGCACTTTTTTTTGGGTCTGGCCTTCACTCTGCTATGCGTGCTACCGCTCCGGATCAGTATCCCGCGCCCACGAGGCGAGCTCGGTGACTGTGCCGTGCCATCTTCACGGCGCCGTCTGACGCGGCGCCTGGCGTCCGGTGGCGTAGCCGCCCTGCTGATGATTAGTGGGCTGGCGATATGGTTCAATCTGGCGTTACCCGTGGCGATAGTGGACGCTGCCGATGACCTGCATGTCTGGCTTACGTATGCTGCCTGCCTGGTCGTTGCCGTCCATATCTGGGAAGCTCTACGCTCCGCCGCGCACCGTCGCCGAGCAGGTCTCGGAGGTTCCGGCTCTGTGGATAACGAAGTTGTCGACCTGGCAAAGGCCGCTTTCGGTTCGTAAGAATGCGAATAGGAACAGCTAAAATCGGGGAGCCGGAGTCGACAGAAACTGCTCAGGCGGCAAGCCGCAGCAGGCTCTACTGGCTATTGGGAAAGTGCTTTGAGTTTCCATCCGCACTGGTTTACGACTGGCTGGTTGGGGACGAGTTCGGCGCCGGTTTCAAGGAATCGCTTGGCGCAATATCGTTTGCTTTGCTGCCGGCGGCAGACCGCGTGCTGCGCGGTGCCGCAGCAGCGGGCGAAATCGGCCACACCGAGTTTCAGGCCGCTTACATCCGCCTCTTTGAACTTGGCAAAGGCGGCCGGCCCCCTTGCCCGCTCTATGAGGGCGAGTATGCAGGCGACGCAAAAATGACAGTGATGGAGGACCTGGTTCGCTGTTACGAGTACTTCGGTTTCGGCCTTCAGCAGGGGAGTGAATTCGAGCTTCCCGACCACCTCAGTGTACAACTTGAGTTCATGCACTGTCTTGCGCTGATGGAAGCCCATGCTCTCCAACAGCAGCTTGATCCTGTGCCTTACCGAAAGGCACAGCGGGAATTCCTACAACGTCATCTGAGTAGCTGGCTCGCGACGTTGAAAAATAAAGTTGCGGCTCACGAACCGCCACCGTTCTTCGACGCGGTGATTGATTTGCTCCGGGAGTATGTAGCGCTGGATGCGCAGCATCTGGATGCGCTGATTGCAAAACCTGCCGGCGATTGAGTTGCTCGAGACCGCTTCTGGAAACCTGGCGCTGGCAGCCAAGGGGAGCCAGCCGTTTTTTCGCGGGTGTTGAACGCGAATGCCTCCGCTGCATCAAGTTCTCGAGCTTCGCAAGACGGTTGCTGCCAGAAAGCGCCTGCCGTTGGTTGGCATCCGTAATTTCGAGATCTTGAGACGCGCTGGAGTTGGCCAGCCCGGATGGGGGCGGTTAACCGCTCTTGCAAATCGCCGCCCGGTCCTGCAAGAACCGATGAGCTAAGCCCTTAGCCTGCATGCCCGTGCTAGGGTAGATTTTACTGGGCAAGCAGCCAGAGGGGAGGCGCGCTCTTGCTCGCAAGCATACTATCGAGCTCGCTCGCCGGGGTTGACGCTTTTGCCGTTGAGGTCGAAGTCGATATCAGCCACGGCGTTCCAGCACTCAGGACCGTCGGCCTTGCTGAAGGGGCGGTGCGCGAGGCACACGAGCGTGTGAAGGCGGCCGTCAGAAACTCCGGCTTCGATTTCCCAGAGCGTAAAATCACTATCAACCTCGCTCCTGCCGATACCCGCAAGGAGGGCTCGGCCTTCGACTTGCCGATAGCGCTTGGAATTGTCGCCGCCACAGGAGGGCTCCGGGACGATCGGTTGCACGATTACCTCGTGGTTGGCGAGCTGGCTCTCGACGGCCGAATAAAAGGAATAAAGGGGGCTTTGCCGACGGCACTGCTCGCCCGGGCGCGCAAACTCAAGGGCGTGGTGCTGCCCCGCGAGAACGCCTCGGAGGCATCGGTTGCGGGCGAAGGCGTGGCCATCCTGGGCGTGGACACTCTGCGAGAGGCCCACGAATTCTTCGAGGGAATCCGCGACGTTGAGCCGGTTGCGGCGAACCTCGGCACGCTGTTCGACGCGGCCAGCCGGTATGAAGTCGATTTCAGCGAGGTGAAGGGGCAGGAACAGGCGAAGCGGGCACTCGAAGTGGCGGCGGCCGGGGGCCATAACGTGCTGATGGTTGGGCCACCGGGATCCGGGAAGACGATGCTCGCCAAGCGGCTGCCTACGGTCCTGCCGGCTATGACCTTCGAGGAGGCGATCGAGACCAGCAAGGTGCACAGCGTGATGGGCCTGATGGACGGCCGGGCGCTGGTCGCGGCGCGCCCGTTCCGTTCGCCGCATCATACGATCTCGGACGCGGGCCTGGTCGGCGGCGGTCCCGTCCCAAGGCCGGGCGAGGTCAGCCTCGCCCACAACGGCGTACTTTTCCTCGACGAACTTCCCGAATTTCGCAAGAACGTGCTCGAAGTTCTGCGCCAGCCGCTTGAAGATGCGCGAATCACGGTCTCGCGCGTAATGGGAACACTTACGTTTCCGGCAAGCGTGATGCTGGTGGCGGCGATGAACCCGTGCCCGTGCGGGTTCTTCGGCGATCCGCAGCATCAATGCACCTGCACACCGATAATGATCCAGCGCTATCGCTCGCGGATCTCCGGCCCGCTGCTCGACCGCATCGATATTCATATCGAGGTGCCGGCGGTGCGTTACCGCGAGCTCGCCGACCGCGCTTGCGGCGAACCGTCCGAGGCCATCCGCGAGCGGGTCAACCGCGCGCGGCGAATCCAGCTCGAACGCTACAGCGGCGCAAGCTTTTTCTGCAACGCTCAGATGGGCGCGCGCGAGCTCAGGCAGCATTGCCAGGTAGACGGTTCAGCCGAGCGAATACTCGAATTGGCGATAAACCGGTTGGGGCTAAGCGCTCGAGCCTACACGAGGATTCTCAAAGTCGCGCGCACGATAACCGACCTCGACGACGGCGGCCCCATCAGGTCGCATCATGTGAGCGAGGCGATCCAGTACCGCTCGTTGGACCGCACCGTTGCCTGATCCTGCGGGGCAAAAAAGAAATCCGCGGCGTTGCAGATTCAACCACGGAACCGACTCGTGTAACCGGAGAACTCCGGTTAAGCCCAGGGCGTGTGTGCTATTCCTCGTTCTTCCGGGGCGCCTTTCGCACTCGTCCCCGCCGGCGCGCGGTCGGCGTGGGCGGAAGCTGCTCGAATTCACCCTCCTCCGGACCGAACGGACTCTCCCTCCTCACGATAAGCGCCGCTTCCTCCGGATTGGCCGATAAATCCTGGTCCTCCAGCGACCCGGCCATCTCCTCGGGCAGCGCCCACTGTCGGTTAAAAGGCTCGGAGATGGTTCCCTCGCCAACGTGCAGGAGGCGGTTGCGTTTGTTCTGGCAGTCCACGCAACGGACCGTAAACGGAACCGCCCGGAGACGCTCCAGCGGGATCTCCTCGCCACAGTCCTGGCATAGACCGTACGTCCCGCGGTCAAGGCGGCTCAAGGCGTCGTCGATCCATTTCAATTGTTGGTCGGCGCGCTCGATGAGGCTGACGTCAGTCTCCACCTCGCCCAGTGACCGCGCTACGTCCAGCTCGTCGCCGGGCGGCGGAAGCGCGTCCCCCTCCTCGATTTTTCTCAATGTGCGAACCCGTTCCAGCAAAACGACGCGATGGCGGGTCAGAATGCTGCGCAGCAAATCCACGCGGTTGACGTCCAAGTTTGATTTCGGTTGAGTTTTCATAACCGACCCCTGTGCGCGCTCTTGCGATCGTAAATGAAGCATCAGATATGCCAGCGCAAACAACCCGGGTCACATCATCTTCTGCGTGCCAACTCCGCATGGAATCCAGGCTGGCTGCGAACCCGGCGTGGATCGAAGTGTCCCTTTAATGGCAGTTTGAGGGGCGAGAATGTCGCTCTGTCAAGAGCCTTGGCACTTGGCACAAGGAGTGTCAACTTCAGGGCAAGCACGCGCCATGTGGCGGCGTCAGGCAGTCTGCGGCTGGGACATTTGCAGGTTGTAGAGGTGGCTGAAGAAGCCTCTGCGCGACAGCAACTCGGCAAAGGTCCCGTCTTCGACAATCCGACCCTGATTCAGGACGAGAATACGGTTGGCGTTTGTGACCGTGGAAAGGCGATGGGCGATGACCAACGTGGTGCGGCCGCGCATCGCCTCCTCCATTGCGGCAAGCACCAGCGCCTCGGTCTCAGCGTCGAGCGCGCTTGTTGGCTCGTCGAGAACCAGGATGGGCGCGTTCTTGAGCAGCACGCGCGCGATTGCGACGCGCTGGCCTTCGCCCTCCGAGAGCGATTGCCCGCCACGGCCCACGACCGTATCGATCCCGTCTGCTAGGCGCTCCAGCAGCGGGCCCAGCCGCGCCATCTCGGCTGCCTGCCTAATCTCCCGGTCCGTGGCAGCAGCGTTACCCAAAGCAATGTTCATTCGCAGCGTGCCGCTTAGCACCAGCGGCGGCTGGAGAACGGTCGCGATGTTGCGCCGGAGGGAATCGAGCGTGACTTCGCGAACGTCGCGGCCGTCGATTAACACCGCACCCTGGCGGGGCTCGTAGAAGCGCAGGAGCAGGCTGGCAAGCGTCGTTTTGCCTGCGCCGCTGGGCCCGACGAGGGCGATTCGGTCACCGGGCCGGGCCCGGAAGCTGATACTTTCCAGCAGCAGGCGGTCGGGCTGGTGGCCAAAGCTCACTTCCGCGAATTCCAGCTCACCTCGGACATTAGCAAGCGGCCGCGCCCCGGGCCGGTCGCTGATTTCGGGCTCGATCTCGAGCAGTTCCAGGCAGCGCTTGAAACCGGCCTTCGCGGCCTCGACCTGCCCGTAGGTCTGGAATAGCTGGTTTATTGGCGAGTAGAGCGAGGCAAGGTAGGTGGTGAATACGATCAGTTCGCCGATCGTGAGCTCACCCGCGAGCACGTGGCTCGCGCCCAGATAGATCACGAAAGCGGTTCCAAGCGCCAGCATGACACCCACCGACCCGGCGTAGATCGTTTGGAAGATGTAAAGGCGCAGCATCGCACCCAAGCTTGCGCCGCTAGACTCGACGAACTCGCGATACGACTCCGCTTCGCAGGCAAAAGCCTGCACCACCTGGATAGCTGAGAGCGCCCGATGGGCAATATCGTAGAGACGGCTCTCCCGGGCGCGTGCTCCCGTGGCGATTCGATCGATCCGCGTACTGGCCAAGGCGATTAGCGCGAACAGGGCAGGCACCACGGCGACCGCTGCCAGTGTCAAGCCCAGATCCATTCTCGCCATCACGACGAACATTCCGGCTAGCATCACCAGCGACGACAGGACCGGAAAAAAACCGTTCATCGTTATGGTCTGGACTGAGAAGGTGTCGTAGGCGACCCGCACCATCAGGTCGCCGATTTCGCGGCGCCGATGGAACGAAAGCGAAAGGCGTTGCAGATGGTCGAACAGGCGCGCCCTTAGGTCATTAACCATCCGATGGCCGACAGCGATCGTCACGTAATTGTTGATAACGTTGAGGATTCCGATTGCAACGTAGAGGAGCACCAGGGTTACGCATGCCGCGACCAGCATTGCCCGCGGCGACAGTGCCGATACCCACGGCCATTGCAACGGCCGGCCGCGAAGCACATTGTCGATCACGACCTTGAGCGGCCACGGCTTAAGCACCTCGAAAGCAGCCGCGAAGGCCACTCCCAGGATCGCGCCCGTCAGCCGCGCGCCGTACGGCCGCATCGCACCTATTAACTTTCCGTAAATCCGAAACGTGCCCACCTAGAGCGCCGCTCCCTGCGCGTCGCGCTGACCGGCTTCTGGCGCTGCTTCGCCTACGGTTGCAGCGAGAATGGCAAGCGCGTGCCGCGCCCGCACACCCGCGATCGCAGCCCATACGGCCATCGCCAGCACAGTGCCGAGCACCGACACCTCAAAGGAAAACGTACCGGCCAGAAGCAGAACAAAAACGGCCGCACAATAAGTCACAAGGCCGCCTACGTTCGCTGCCAGCCGCCATCTGAGCGTTAGCGCGCCGCGGGTGCTCGCGAATAGGTTAATCGGAATCCGAACGAACGGTACGACTATCGCCTCGAGATCGAACGGGTCGGACGCATCAGGCAGCGCAACCGCAACCGCACGGGCGATAAGCTCGCGCCGGATCGCGTCGAGAACGTGCCCGATTGGTCTCCCCGGCGGTGTCTCAGGCAAGCCCGGCATCGCTAAACTTCCGTGAAGGGCGAAAGCCGGCCGCCGTACCCGGCGAGCGCCGGCCTTTTCGCCACGGCGGTCGCCAAGAGCGAGCCTCACGCGCTCGCGGCCGTAACTTCTGACCAGTGGCCCGAGCAGCGAGAGCAGGACAAGGATTATCCAGGTTTTTAGGCGGTCAAAGCTCGGTGGCAATGACGCGAAAGCGGCGTTCGAGACGGCAGCCGCCAGAGAGACGGCTAGTCCGGCCGCACCGCAGACCGCCCACGCCGGACGCACGGCACCTAGTATCAGCAGCAGCGTCGAAGCCCCGACCCACTCGGCCGTGAGCACAATATGAGCCGCCGATCGCAGCGTGGGGTCGCGGTAAATGGTCTGGAATAGTCCGCGGCCGAAGGTTCCGTAGTAGATCCGTGCGCCTCGCCCTGGCCAATGAAAGGCTGAAACCCAGCCGCCGTAAATCGAGCCGACTCCGCGCTCACGTCGCGGGTAGCGGCGCCAAAGCAGCCCTTCGCCCATCCCGTAGCCAAACTGCTGGCGGAGATAACCGGCGATCGTTTCGCGCCGGCGATGAATTACCACCGCGCCAGGCGCGTAAGCTATATGCCCGCCGCGATCGGACATTCGCCACGAGAGGTCGACGTCATCACCGGCCTCAACGAACGCAGGGTCGAACGGACTTGAGCATCCGTTGCCCGGCTTCGGATGCGCTGCAGGCTGGCCTGCTCGCTGGATGCCCGCTCGACCAAGCGCCATGCTGGCGCCGCATAACTGCGAGAGCCGGTCGTCGCCGAACGTGACCTCGCGCGGCGCGCCGGGCGCGGCGGCGATGGCTGCGGCGAGGGCGGAGTCGGGGAGTGGAGGAAAATTCGCCCCGCCAACCGCATCGGCGCGAGCGCGCTCCCGCGCCTGAACGAGATGATAGAGCCAGTCGCGATCGGCGACTGCGTCGGCGTCGATGAACGCCACGACCTCGCCGCTGCTCTCGGCGATCGCTGCGTTGCGGGTGCAAGCGAGTCCGCGATGGGTCAGGCGGAGCGTGCGAGCGCCGGCTGCCTCGGCTATTCGGGCGGTCTCGTCATTCGAGCCATCATCGGCAACGATAATCTCGTAGCTGGAGTACGCGAGCGACTTGAGAGATGAGAGGCAGGCGCCGATCGTCGCAGCGGCGTTGTAAGCGGCCACGATCACCGAGGCTTTAGGCGCACGAATCATGGGCGGCGGAAGTTGGCCGTTAAAGATTGATGCAAGCCCATCGAAAGCTCGCTTTTTCGCGCGTTCGCGCGTAACCAGCCCAAAGGCCCAATCGTTAATCTCTGAGCCGCCTGTGTGCCATTCGTCGGTAAAGGCAAACACCACGATTCCGCAAAGTCCCGCCTCGAAAACGGCTCGCGCCTGCCAGGCAAGAAGTTCCGCCTGCGCCTGTTCGCCCTCGCGCAGGGTATCCATCCCGGTTTCGCTCAAAAGCAGCGGCCGGTCGCCCGTGATCGCCAGCAGATGGGTGAGATAACGGCGAAAATCGGCCTCGCGATGCAGGTAGACGTTGAAGCATACGAGGTCGAGAAAGCTCAGATCGAGGTATTCGGTAGAAGGATAGTTCGAGTAGGTGAAAAGGCCGTCGGGATCGGCCTGGCGCGCGAGGTCGCCGAGTTCACGAAGAAAGCGTTCGACGCGGCGCGGCCCGTGCCATCGGACGATATCCGATCGGATCTCGTTGCCGAGACTATAGGCGAAAATCGCGTCATCAAAGCCGCGCAGCGCGCATATTGCGCTTTCAACGTTGCGCCGGATATCCCGGCACATCTCCCGCGAATCCAAAAATGCCATGTGAAACGGCCACGGAATTCCAACCATCAGCCGAAGGCCGCACTGCGCGGCCTCCTCGAGAAGCCATGGCGGCGGAGCCACGTAGGTACGAACCAGGTTGACGCCCAACTCGCGCATCAGGGAAAAATCAGCAGCAACTTGCTCCCGCTCAGGATAACGTTCACCACGCGAATTGGGACGAAAGGGTCCGTAGGAAACACCACGCGCGAAGAATTTGCGCGTACCCTCGAAGATATACTTGCTGCTTACCCGCAGCCGCGCCATCGTCGATGAGCTAAGCCTAAAGAGCAGCGCAGCGCAACGCCGCCCTAGCCGCGAGCGGAGAAACACGCAAACCTTTTCTGCCGTCTCCGGCCGGACCATGTTCGAGCGTCCGCCAATTAACACTTGCCGATAATTGCGCAATTCGGCGGCAGCCGGACTGCACTATCTCTCTTCAGTGATACCGAGAAAGCTTTTTGCGATCTGTAGCTTGATTTCGCAGGGATGGTACGATCGAATCGAGGCCG
>JAJYVB010000113.1 GCA_021792265.1 Deltaproteobacteria bacterium
GGCTTCAGTTCCCGGCTCTGCCTTTCTTGCTCGTTCACGTACACGACGTACGGGCTGGCAAATGCCGGGTCCAAAACCGTGCGATTCGGGCTGCTACGGGCGAGGCAATCGTATGTTTAGACGACGACCTCGTCGTGTGCCCGAATTATGTAAGCGCCGTCGAGCGCTTTTTTACGGATTTTCCTCAATTCGCCGCGATGAAAGGCCGAGTCCTGCCAGCCGAGGACCCGCGGCGCGCTGTCGGTCCAAACTGGGTCTATCTGGATCTGCCGATTGTCGACCACGGCGACGAGGTCGTTGAAGTCGCGGGAGTGCTCGGTGCCAACATGGCGTTTCGCACCGAGACGCTGAGGCAAGTGGGCCTGTTCGATGAGCGCCTGGGACCCGGCGCCGCCGGCCACGAGGAGGAAACAGAGATGTCAGCGCGCCTTCGGCGCAACGGCTTTCGCATCGGGTACGCTCCGCAAGCGGTCGCCTACCACGAGGTGGACCCAAAGCGGGCTAACCGGGAGCGTTTCCTGCGCGTGGCGCACGAGCGCGGCCGATGCCGCGTGATGCACGAGGCTCATCGGCTATGGCGTGTCAGCGCAGCGTGCCGCCTGGCCGCGATCCGACTCCGCGCCGCACGCCTCCTCAAGGCGTCGCCCGAGCGGATCATGCGCGAGGAGCGGCGCCTGGCGGTCGCTCAGGGCATGCTCGACGGGATAAATGCACGCTCGCCTTCTTCGCGTCTCCAGGAGGGTGCCAGCTAGGCTCTTTTCGCACCAGCTTGCGCAACATTTGCCAGCAGCGCCTCCAGTGCGCACCGGTAGCGCTCCCAGGTATACGGTTCCACGATAGCTCGTACTGTGCTGCGCAGTCCCGCGCTCTCATCCAAGAGCTCTTCGAGGCGAGCCGCAATCTGCGACGGGTCGCCTGGATCGGCGACCACGAAACGACGCATCGCGCCGGGCAGCCATTCCGCGACGCCGCACCGCGAACTTACCAACGCTGGAACGCCGCACGCCATTGCCTCGGCAACGACATTGCCGAAAGGCTCGAATAACGAGGGCAGCGCCAGAACGTCGGCCGACCCCATAATCCGCTCCACTTGCGGCCACACTCCCGCGAACGACACCTGCTCGCTCACTCCCAGCCGCGCGGCCAGGACGCGGTAGCGATACGCCTCGTGGTCTGCGCCGACGACAAGCAGTAGCGGCCTCTGTTTAATCAGCGGCCAGGCCCTAAGGAGGAAGCCCAGGCCTTTGCGAGCAAAGCCGCTTCCGACGAAAACGACTGCGTGACGGTTTGGGTCAAGGTGCAGTTGCCGTCGCGCTGCGCGACGCTCCTCGTCGGAAAGCGGCTTGAAACGATCGAGATCGACCCCGTTGTAGATTGTGGCGGCCTTTCCGGGCGCCAACGCGAAGTCCTCGATAAGCTGCTCGCGCACCAGATCCGAGACTGCAACGACTCGGCGCAGCGTAGGATGCGCGAAGGCACGGCGCTCGATGAGCATTTGCGCCCGATGGTAGGCGCTGAGTCGCATCGCCAACGCCCGTGCCGGCGGACGCCATGCGGCGGCTGCGCTAACGTAGCGCCGATGCGCTCCGCCGCCCGAGCGGATCACGTCCGAGCCGACCGCCCGCGCGAAACTCAGTACTACGTCGGCGCCGTCCCGGCGGGCAGCAACCGGCGCCCTGAACGCGAAGTTAACGAGTCTCAGCGCCCTCCCCGCCCGCAAAGGCGGCACCTGGCGAACCTCCAGACGGGCGTCGGTCGCGCGAATTTCATCCGCGTAGATCGTGACGCTATGCCCCGCGTCCGCGAGCCCGAGGGCCGTCGTCACCAAGTCGCGCTCTGTTCCCCCTCCTCCGGGGTCGAAGCGCCGTGAAATGAGCGCTATTCGCATCGCGGGTAAATGCCCGATAACCATAGCTCAGCCGGTAGCGGCGATGCTTCGAACACCCTCATATGGTAGGCTTGCACCCGAGGTTCCGCGCCGTGGCTATGGTTGAGGTTCAGTGCACGAGCTGTCATACGCGCTACCGGATCAATCAGCGGCTATTGCCTGACGAGACGCCGACCTTCAAGTGTTCGCGCTGCGGCCACGTATTCGTTTTCGAGCCACGGCACACAGAAGTCCGCAGCTCGAAAATGGCCGACTCGGCACCAACAGACATCTCTCAGCCTGCCGTTGAACCGCCGCAGGACGTTCCAGCCTCGCCAGCAGCCATGCCAGCCGTCCGGGCCGCTCTGACCGGTGAGCCCGCTTCGCAGCCGCCAACCGCAAAGGATGCAAGCGCTGGCGATCCGCTGGCACGCGACTTTGAGGAGCACGCCGATCAGACTGAATCTGGCGAGCACCTCTCGTTCGGTTTCGAGAACGAAACTGCTACTGAGACCCAGGCTGAGCCGCTTAGCGGGGACGTTGTGGCTGGCGATGACTGGGAAATCGGAGGGGAAGCCGGCGAATTCGCGCGCACAGAGGAGCCCCCTGCTGCTAGTACCTGGCCAGACCGCAGTGCCGACTGGAGTTCGTATCGCGCGCCAACACCCGAAAAAAAGAAGCCCGCCGTCACGGCAGCGACGTTTGAGCGTGCAACCTTTGCCAGAGCATCCCTGACGCGCGAGCAATCCGTGAAGGCTCATTCAGCAAGCCTGTTTCTCGGCATTTTTCTTTTGGTCGTGCTCGGGTTCGGCGTAGTGAGCATGATCGTCGTTGGCGCGCCAGCCGCAAGCGCAGACTTTTTCAACGGCCTTCCCATGATCGGCAAGCGTTTTGCCCGACCGGCTCGGGCGGCGAGCCTGGTAGCCCTGGCAGACGTGCAGGCGAGCTACGCACACCTGAAGGACGGCCGCAGCGCCCTGGTGATAGGCGGCACGGCGCGCAACGTCGGAGCCAACTCTCTTCACGTGGTTGAGATTGCCGCGGACCTCCGCGACGACGGCTCGCATCCGCTCGCTCACACGCAAGGCTACTGCGGTACGAACCTTTCGCCCGCGATGGTGAGTCAGATGACGCCGCGCGAGATCGAGTTTCTGGAGCGGATCGGGCCGGCACGCGATTTCTCACTGGCCCCAGGAGGCCGCTGTTCCTTCGCGCTCGTTTTCTTGAATCCAGCCGAGGCGGCTCGGCACTTCTCGCTTCTGGTGGCTGGCGCCGCGGTGAAAACCGAAGCGGCCGAGGGGAACTGACCTCACTCCTGTTCGCGCGCCACCATTTCCTCGTATTCTTTGTCCCCCATCAGGTCGTCAAGCTCGCTCGCATCGCTGATCCGCACCTTGATGAGCCACCCATCTCCGTAAGGGTCCTCGTTGATAACCTGGGGGCTCTCGGGAAGATCCTCGTTCACTTCAACGACGGTACCACTGACGGGCGCGTAGATATCAGAAGCTGCCTTGACGGACTCGATAATGCCGAATGGGTCGTCCTTGCTGATTTTTTTCCCGACTCCGGGCAGTTCGACGTAAACGATCTCGCCAAGCCGGTCCTGAGCCTGGTCGGTGATACCGATGGTCGCGATCTGGCCTTCAAGCGCGACCCATTCATGTTCCTTCGAGTACTTAAGTCCAGCCAAGACCTCCATGGCCTCCTCCGAGTCAGTAACGGGCCGACAGCCGTCCGCCAGCCACCTAAATCTTATGTTCATGAAGCGCACACACAACGAGATTGTCAAGCGCCAATCGAGGTGCAATCGGTTCGGTTGATTTCAGCGCGCAGCCGAAGCGAGTCCGGGCTAGGCTTGCATCGCGCCTCACAATCCGCGAATTAGTACGTCGGCCCGAACTATAACCGCGTAACAGGTTGGATATCACCATGATCGTTGGCGTCCCTGCCGAAACCAAACCCGACGAGCGACGCGTCGCGCTGACACCTGCAGGTGCCACTGCGCTCAAGGCACATGGCCACTCCGTAATCGTCCAGCGCGGCGCGGGTGAGCCCAGCGGCCACGACGACCAAGCCTACCGTAATGCGGGCGCGCGGGTCGTCAACTCCGCAGCTCGGGTCTGGAACGCTGCCGAGATGATTCTCAAGGTCAAAGAGCCGCAGCCTGCCGAGTACCGCTATCTGAGACCCGGCCTCATTCTTTTTACCTATCTTCACCTCGCTGCTGCCGTCGCGTTGGGCCGTGAGCTGCTTGACCACCGTGTCAGCGCGATAGGTTACGAAACGGTGCAACTCGCCGACCAGAGCCTGCCGCTGCTGGCGCCGATGAGCGAGGTAGCCGGGCGCCTCGCCGTCCAGGTCGGGGCATGGTGCCTGGAAGCTCGAAACGGCGGACGAGGGGTGCTGCTCAGCGGCGCCTCGGGCGTAAAACCCGGCAAGATCGTAATCCTGGGGGCCGGCATCGCCGGAACCAACGCGTGCCGGGTCGCGGCCGGAATCGGCGCCGAAGTCACGATAATGGATGTCAATCCCTCCCGCCTGCGTTACGTGAGCGACATGTTCGGCGGCCGGGTCACCACTTTGATGTCGAACCGCGCTACCGTCGAGGAGGAGGTCACGCAGGCGGATCTGGCAATCGGCACGGTGCTGGTTCCCGGCGCGAAAACGCCGCGGCTGATTGCCGCCAGAACCGTGCGCCGCATGAAGCCCGGTGCCGCCCTCGTCGATCTCTCTATCGACCAGGGCGGCGTAAGCGAAACCTCGCGGCCAACGACCCACGCCCAGCCGGTCTACATTCGCGACCGAGTCGTCCATTACTGCGTCACTAACATGCCAGGCGTGGTGCCACATACTTCGACCTACGCCCTCACCAACGCAACCCTCTCATACGCTCTCGAAATCGCCGACCACGGCCTTCTGGAGGCAGGAGCGCGCAATCCCGCCCTGCGCCTTGGCCTCAACACTTACCAGGGCAAAGTTGTTCACCCCGCGGTTGCCGAGGCGCTTTCACTTAAACCTCATTCGCCCTGGGAGCACGAACGATGAGCACTTCGGCCTTTCGCTCGCTACTTGAGCTCGCGCCCGACAGGGAACATCTTCACGTTGGGCAGCAGGTTCAACTGCGAATGCAGGTTGGCTATTGCCACGCGCACCCCGTGGGTGGCAATGTCAACGGCGCGTACCCATCGTGCCTGGTGTTTGAAGAAGCTGACCACGTCCAGAACGTTTTGCGAGAGCGCCTGCTGGGTCTTGGCGTACTGCGCCCTCCAGATGATCGCTTTGGTCCGCATGTCGATAAAATACAAGCTGAAGGCAACCGAAGCCGGACTCGCCGCCGCATATCCTGAGCCGACGCGCTCCTTGTAACGCTCAACCGTCCCGTAAAGAACGGCGTCCACTGAAAGCTGGCGGCCAAGACTTAGCGCGTTGGACTTCATGTTGCCGCGGGTGGTCGGCGGCAATTGCTGCATCACTTTGAGCACGTCGTCCTCGGGAGTTGCCTCCCATCCGCCAACCAGGTTCACCTCGCTGCTTACCAGCGCGCTCATGGTCTCGGCCGCTCCCGGCTCGATGGTGTTGTGCTGGGCGGCATCCCGCGATTCGATCATCGGCATCACCGCGACTCGCTTGACGGTGACCGATTTGATGGATTGTACCGCGTGCGTCTGAAGATCGCTGTCCCGCAGGCCCGGGATCTTCTCCATCGTCTGGTTGAGCTGGACTTGTGTGCAGCCGGCGCACAACCAGGCAAGGACCAGGACGATAAGGCTTCGCCGGATCATCGGACCGCGGGCACTCACTTGGTCACCCTGATCGACAACTCGTCGAGCTGGACCTGGCTTACGTCCGAGGGGGCCCCGCTCATAAGGTCGACCGCCTTCTGGGTTTTCGGGAAAGCCATGACATCGCGAATCGAATCGGTATTGCACAGCATCATGCTTATACGTTCGACGCCGAAAGCGATTCCTCCGTGAGGGGGCGCCCCGTAACCGAAGGCTTCCAGCAGAAACCCGAATTTTTCCTCCGCCTGCTCGCGGGTAAAGCCGAGCAGCTCGAAAATCCGAAGCTGAAGCTCGCGGTTATGGATACGAATCGAGCCGCCGCCGATCTCTTCGCCGTTCAGCACCAAATCGTAGCTAAGGGCCCGGACCGACAGCGGATCGCTGTTGAGGCGCTCGAGGTCCTCTGGATGGGGCGCCGTGAAGGGATGGTTCACCGGAACCATGCGGCGTTCCTCGGCGTTGTATTCGAGCAATGGGAAATCGCTTACCCACAGAAAACAGCGCGCGTCGCTCTCGCGCAGGCCGAAGCGCGTGCCCAGTTGCAGCCGCAAGTCTCCCATGACCGGCAGTACCCGGCTGCGCTCCCCCGCGACCATCAGCAACAAATCGCCTTCGCAAATGCCGGCGGCCTCGGCTACACGCGCACCCTCGTCTGCTGCTACGAACTTCGCGATCGGTCCCTGCCATCCGCCGGCTGACGCCCTGACCCAGGCAAGGCCGAGCCCGTTACGCAGGCGCAGCGATTCGGTCATCTCGTCCAGTTCTCGCCGGCTGAGCGCGAAATTCGCGGGAAGCCTGATGCCGTGAATCGTCTCGCCACGGCTCAGGCTCTCGGCAAAAATTCGGAACCCCGTCCCGGCAAAGGGCTGCGACAGCTCCAGGATTTCGAGACCAAAGCGCAGGTCGGGCTTGTCGGTGCCGTAGCGCGCGAACACGTCGTCGTATTTCATCCGCGTGAAGGGCAGCGGCAGTTCCACGCCCAAGGCGTGCCGGTAGATCGAGGCAATCATCCCCTCCCCCACCGCCATCACGTCTTCAGTGCGCGGCCCGGTCATTTCGATGTCGATCTGGGTGAATTCGGGCTGGCGGTTGGCCCGCAGGTCTTCATCGCGAAAGCATCGCGCAACCTGGTAATAGCGGTCGAAGCCGCTCACCATCAAAAGCTGCTTGAGAAGTTGCGGCGACTGGGGCAACGCGTAGAACTTGCCAGGGTTGATGCGGCTGGGCACCAGGTAGTCGCGCGCGCCCTCGGGTGTGGCGCGCCAGAGTATCGGCGTTTCGATTTCGACGAAGCCCTGCGAGTCCAGATAGGCACGGGCGCCGGCAAGTGCGCGATGGCGCCGGCGCAGGTTCCGTTGCATCTCGGGCCGGCGCAAATCGAGATAGCGAAAGCGCAGGCGGATGTCCTCGGCGGCAGCTTCGTCTCCGATCGGAAACGGCGGCGACACTGACTCGTTTAGAATCTGGGCCTCCTGCGCAGCGACCTCAATTTCGCCTGTAGCAAGCTCCTTGTTGACGGTGGCCTCGGAGCGCACTATGACAGCTCCCTTAACCGCCACGTAGTACTCCAGCCGCATCTGCCGGGCGATCTGATGGGCCGCCGCCGCGCGCTCGGGGTTGAAAACAACCTGCACGATTCCTTCGCGGTCGCGTAGATCGATAAAGATAAGGCCGCCATGGTCACGCCTGCTGGCGACCCACCCCCACAGCGCGACCTCGCGTCCGGCGTCGCCGGCCCGGAGGTTGCCGCAGTAATCAGTTCGTCGCCACGGGGGCAGCGGGGAGAGACCTTCAGCTTTTTGCATTGTCACTTACGGTCGAAGGATAGCGTTGCACGCGGGCGAGCGAAACAATCAGTTTTCGCGGCCGTCCACGATCGCGCTCAGAAGTTCGCTTTCGCCCACTTCCCGCTGGGAACTAGCCTTGAGATCTCGCAGTTGGAAAATCCCGCGCTGCAGCTCATTGTCGCCGAAAATCACAGCATACCGCGCACCAACGCGGTCGGCCCTGCGCAACAGCGCTTTGAGCCCGCGCTCCGGCGAAAGCAACTCGACCCGAAGCCCACGCTCACGAAGAGAGCGCGCCAAGCCGACCGCTCTCAGCGCCGCCGCCTGCCCCAACGCCGCCAGAACCACGTTTGGTGCGCCTTGCTCCAACGCCAACGACTGACGGGCCGCCAGCGCGATACGCTCAATCCCGACGGCGAAGCCGGTGCCAGGCACGGGAGCGCCGCCCAGTGCCTCGACCAGACCGTCGTACCGGCCTCCGGCCGCAACAGCGTTTTGTGCCCCAATACCGGTCGCAACCGCCTCGAAGGCGGTCCGGGTGTAATAGTCCAGTCCCCTTACGAGGCGCGCGTTAATCGCGTAAGTCACCTCAGCCCGGTCAACCATCTGGACAACGGTCTCGAAATGCCGTCGGCAATCGTCGCACAAGTAATCCAGGCTTTTCGGCGCGCCCTCGGTCAGGCCCACGTCGATCTTGCAGTCGAGCAGCCGAAGGGGGTTGCGCTCCAGCCGTTGATGGCAATCCTGGCAAAGCTCGCTCAGATGGGAGCGGCCCCAATCCAGGAGCGCAGCCCGAAACGCTGGCCGGCATCGCGTGCATCCCAGTGAGTTAACCTGGAGCTCGAGCTCAAGTTTTAAACTACGGCCCAGCTCGTCCACCATCATCATCAGTTCCGCATCCGCCGCCGCGTCGGGACGGCCGAAAAGCTCGACGCCGAACTGATGAAACTGCCGGTAACGCCCCTTCTGCGGCCGTTCGTAGCGCAGCATCGGGCCCAGGTAGAAAAAGCGCTGTTCGGGATCGGAGCGGTCGAGTCCCGACTCGATATAGGCACGTACAACGCCAGGCGTTCCTTCGGGCCGCAGCGCCATTTTATCCTCGCCCTGCGACTCTTCGCCGCGCGAAACCAGATACATCTGTTTCTCGACGACGTCTGACGTTTCCCCAGTGGAACGTTCGTACAGTCCCAGCCGCTCCATCATGGGAACCCGGATCTCGTTGAGCGCGTAGCGCCAGGCCAGATCTCGCGCTGCCTTCTCCACGGCACCGACCGCCCGTGCTTCAGCGCCGAGGAGGTCCTGAAAGCCCCTAAGCCGAGTGTACCGCAAGATTCCTGTACCCGTCAGGCAGCGCGCCTTTCCACCTGTCCTGTATTACGGGCTGTAAGAGCTCGCACCGGCTGCGGGTGAAAACACAGCTCAGAGGTCAGACCGTCCGCACGGCATGGCAGAAAATAGCCGTACGCGGCCTGCGGCCTCTTTTCGCAGTGCGTAGGTTGCAGGCAGTCCGCGGATCTCAAACGGTAAGAATATGGACCGTGCAGGCTGAACCCAACCCGATAACGTGCGCAAGGCCGACCTTGGCGTTAGGCACCTGCCGCTCCTTGGCACGGTTGTCTCCGGTGAGATGCCAAACGACTTCGCAGATGTTTGCCACGCCGGTCGCACCCAGCGGATGGCCTTTGGAAAGCAGGCCGCCCGAGACGTTGACCGGACGCTTGCCACCCAGGTCAGGATGGACGCCGCCGCCTTCGTCGATAAAGCGGGCCGCTTCTCCATCGCCGCACAGCCCAAGGTTCTCGTAATGGATTAGCTCCGCGGTGGCGAAGCAGTCATGAAGCTCGGTCAGCGAAAGGTCCCCAGGCCCGACCCCGGCCTTTTCGTAAGCTTCCCGCGCCGCCATACGTGTCAACGTACTTACATCCGGCAGCGCCAGGTCACGTTGCGTCCAGGGATCGGAGGTAAGCACCGAAGCTGCGATTTTCGGTCGTTTGCGCCCGCCGGCAAGCTGCCGAATCTTGTCGCCGGAAGCCAGAACGGCCGCCGCGGCGCCGTCACCCGTCGGACAGCACATGTAGAGCGTGTTCGGGTAGCCGACCATCCGAGAGCCCATCACGTCTGCCAACGAAACTTCGTTTCGGTACTGGGAGAACGGATTCCGAGTGGCGTGTCTGTGCGACTTTACAGAGATTTTGGCAAAATGCTCGACCGTCGTGCCGTACTGGCGCATGTGCTCGACGCCCGCCTGCCCGAAAACCGCTGGCATCAGCCCCGAGCCAAGCTTGCCCTCCGTCGAATAGGCTGGGTCGCCGCCCCCGCCCGAACCGCCGAGCAGGCCTGCCTTACCCATCTGCTCAACGCCAAGCGCCAGCGTTACATCGTACATC
>JAJYVB010000114.1 GCA_021792265.1 Deltaproteobacteria bacterium
GCCGCGGCGTATGCCGCCCAGCGAGCCGGCGCTTGCGTGGTGACTGTAGAAATCGACCTGCCCGTGCGCAGCGAGAAGACGCTGCTGGACGCGATCGCGGGCCGCCTCAGCCGTCGTACGCGTCTGGCGGTCTTCGACCACGTGGCCTCGCGCAGCGCCCTGGTGCTGCCGATCGCGGCGCTTACGCGCCTGGCTCACCAAGCGGGCGCGGCAGTCCTGATCGACGGTGCGCATGCGCCCGGGATGGTAGCGCTCGGTCTGCCGGGTATCGGCGCGGACTGGTTTGTCGGCAACTGCCACAAATGGCTGATGGCGCCGCGTTCATGCGGATTTCTGTGGGCGAGCCCGTCAGCCCCGCAGCCGGTCCATCCAACTTCAATTTCGCTTGGCTACGGCGGCGGTTTCGTTGCCGAATTCGACTGGACCGGAACGCGCGATCCCAGCGCGGCGTTGTCGGTACCGGCGGCGATCAGGTTCCACCAAAAGATTGGCGGGGCAGCCCTGATGGCACGCAACGTGGAACTGGCAGGCCAGGCGGCGCGCCATCTTGCGAAGGCGTGGGGAACCGAGCTTGCCGCTCCGGCCGAGGCCTTTGCTGCGATGGCTGCGGTGAAAGTGTCGTCGGTATTGCCGGCAACGACCAAGTCCGCTGCTCAATTGCGGCGGTGGCTCTCCGAGGTGCATCGGATTGAAGCTGAAGTCTTCGCCCACTCGGGCGCGCTGTGGGTAAGAATCGCGGCGCAGGCCTACAACGAGCCGAGCGATTACGAGCGGCTGGCCTTTGCCGTGCCTGCCTACCGCTGAAGGGGGTGCAGTCGCGATCTAACTATCGACCGCCAGATGGAAGACGCCAAAGTACTTTCGTTCGTCCGTCCAGGCTTGCCGCAGTCTGAAGCCCGCGGGTTCGGCGATGCTTAGCAAGTCGTCCAGATTGTATTTATACGAATACTCGGTACAGATCGGTTCCCCTTCGGCAAAATAGACTTGATGGCCTGCGGCGATCACGCGCTGCTCGACCGAGCTTACCAGATACATCTCGACGCGTCCCTCGCCAGGATTGTAGAAAGCGTAGTGCCAAAAGCTGTCAACCTGGAAATTGCCTCCCAGCTCGCGATTGATCCGCACGAGCAGGTTCAGATTGAAGGCCGCGGTAATGCCCTGGCTGTCGTTGTAGGCCGCGTGCAGCAGGTGCGGGTCCTTCTTCAAATCGGCGCCGAGCAGAAGCGCGCCGCCGCTGCCGCATAGCTGAGCGGTTTGCCGCATCAGATGGCGCGCCTCGGGCGGAGTGAAATTGCCGATCGTCGAACCCGGAAAGTAAACGACGCGCCGGGCCGCAGTCTGTCGGGCCGGCGGAAGCCGAAGCGGAGAAGCGAAGTCGGCCCACACCGGGTGAATCTCCAGCGCCGGATAGTCACGGGCCAGCGCGCGAGCCGTATTGAGCAACTGCTCGCGCGATATGTCTACAGGAACGTAGGCGGCGGGCTCTATCAAATGGTCGAGCAGGGGACGGGTTTTGGCGGTGTTGCCGCTTCCGTACTCGACAACCAGGCATCGCGGACCCAACAGGGCAGCCATTGCAGGACTGTCGCGATGAAGAATCGCAAGTTCCGTTCGTGTCGGGTAGTATTCCGGGAGTCCGCAAATCCGCTCGAACAGCTTCGAGCCGGCTTCGTCATAAAAGTACTTGCAGGGCAATGATTTGTGCGGCGCCGCGAAGCCGGCGAGCACCTCTGCGCGAAAGTCATCGGCCGCCGGCGCCAGGTCGTATAATTCAACGGGCCGGTTGTTGCTAATCATTTTGGATCGTAGGCAAGGCGCAATCCGGTGAACTGCCAGCGAGCATCAGCCGGGAAGAAGTTGCGGTAAGTGCGCCGCGCGTGGGAACGCGGCGTAACGCAAGAGGCGCCGCGCAGGACGAATTGATTGCACATGAATTTGCCGTTGTATTCGCCGAGCGCGCCTCGCGGCGGTTGATAACCCGGGTAACCCACGTAAGGGCTTGCGGTCCATTGCCAGACGTCGCCATACATCTGATGACACGGTCCGCGGTCATCGGCGGACGGGCTGCAGGCGGGATGAAACCGGCCGGAGTCGAGAAAATTTCCAGCAAGCGTCCCGATCGCAGCGGCGGTTTCCCATTCCGCTTCGCTCGGCAGTCGAGCTCCGGCCCAGCGCGCAAACGCGTCCGCTTCGTAATAGCTGACGTGACAGACCGGCTGCCCGGCAACCAAAGGCCGGCGGCCGCTCAGCGTGATCGCAAACCACTGCTCACCGTCCTGCTCCCAATAAAGCGGCGCATCCCAGTTGCGTGCCTGCACTACCGCCCAGCCGTCCGACAGCCACAACTCGGGACGCCGGTAACCGCCATCTGCCATGAAGGCGAGGTACTGGGCGTTGGTCACCAACCCCGTGGCAAGCTCGAACTCTTTCAAGAAGACGCGATGGCGAGGAAATTCGTTGTCGAAACCGAAGCCGTCACCGTCATGCCCGATCAAGACCAGGCCTTCAGGGAAAAAAGCTCGTCGCGTGGCCGGCAGCGAACTGTCGTCAGCCAATGCCTCCTTGTAAACCGGGTGCATCGGATTAGCCGACCAGGCATGTTTGAGGTCGGTCAGGATCAGCTCCTGATGCTGCTGTTCGTGATGCAGGCCAAGAATCACGGTCGAGGCCGCACGGCGCAGTTCGGCGGCATGATGCGGCCCAAACAGCTCATCCATGTGCCGATCCACATGAGCGCGATAGCGGTAAACCTCCGCCACGGTGGGCCGCGACAGCAGTCCACGTTGCGGCCGTGACCAGCGCGGCCCGGCCGCCTCGTAATAGGAGTTGAACAAAAAGCCGAACAGTGGATGAAACGGCTGGTAACCGGGCAGATAACGCGCGAGAACAAAGGTTTCGAAAAACCAGGCGGTATGCGCAAGATGCCACTTGACCGGGCTGGCATCGGGCATCGACTGAACGACGTAGTCCTCGATCGCCAGCGGCTCGCACAGCGCTTCGGTCACATGGCGAATCGCATCGTACTGAGCGGCTAGATTTTCGGCTGGCCAATCCTCCGGTGGACGGGGAGGCGCGGACGCAAGTGGCCCGCTTTGGTCTATCTCAAGGGCTTCGCCGCGGTTGCGTGGCCTAGGCATAGTGAACGATGCGACGCAGGCAGCGCCGCCTGACAACTGCACATCACCCAACCACCGCCGCTTTTATACTCGCGCAACCGGGTTTATGGTTCAAGAATAAAATGACGTCGTGTGTGCGTCGCGCTCCGAGCAATTCTCCGGTCAAGCGTTGGTGAGGGCGATTAGGTTCGCGCGATGCTTGCCGGCTGAGCGCTCCTCGCTGGGTGTTGAGAAGCCGGCCGCTTCGCAGGGCTTGTGTTCCGGCGGTGCAACGCGCACAAGTGTAGTATGCCTACGGTGAAAGCCGGCCCGATCAACATTCACTACGAGACCTCGGGCGACGGACCGCCGCTTCTGCTGATCATGGGCTACGGGATGCCCGGCACGGCGTGGCTGCCGATGATTCCGTTCCTGCCCGGCTTTCGATGCATCTGTTTCGACAATCGCGGGACCGGCGAGTCGGATCGGCCCGAAGGGCCTTACACGATACCCGACATGGCCGACGACGCGAGCGCCCTGCTGGACGCAATCGGCGTCGCGCGGGCCAAGGTTTACGGAATCTCGATGGGTGGGATGATCGCCCAGGAACTGGCCCTGCGCCATCCCGAGAAGGTCGAAAAACTCGTGCTCGGATGTACGACACCCGGAGGAGCCTCGGCCAAAATGGCACCGCCCGAACTGCTGGAACGGCTGGTGGGCGCCGTCAAGCTTGCGGCCAGGGAGCCGGAGCGGTCGGTCGATACCCTGATGCCGCTCCTCTATCCATCCGACGTGATCGCGGCGCATCCGGAAATCCGCGACATGATCCTCGCGACGATGAGGCTCGGGCCGCCCACGCCGCCCGAGACCGCCGACCGTGCGATGGCGGGAATCGGTGGCTTTGACGCCCTGGATCGGCTCGACCGGATTCGGTGTCCGGTTTTGATCGTCCACGGCGACAAGGATTTGCTTTTGCCCCCGGAAAACGCCCTGCTACTCAAAAGCCGAATCCCGCACGCTGAATTAATGATGATTCCTGGAGCCGGGCACGGTTACCAGGCGTCGGACCCGGTCGGCATCCATCAACGCATCGTCGCCTGGCTTAACCAAAGGGGCTGAACCGGGACGAATGCAAAGTTATTTGTGGAACCCCAGTTAGGGTTTAATTCGGTTGCGGGCGCTGGCGCGCTGCCAATCCCACGCCAAAACGCCTGACAGCTTTTGCCAGGGAGAACCAGCCGCAATGGTTGAAAAAACCATCGAACTCATAGGAGTTTCGGCCAACTCGATCGAAGATGCGGTGCAGCTGGCGATAAGCCGCGCCGCGGTGACGCTCAACGGGATTCATACCGCGCAGATCGCAAACGTCGCTGCCACGGTCGAAAACAGCCGGGTCGTCAACTGGCGCGTGACCGTCAGGCTGACATTTATCGTCAAGGAACAGCTTCACGAGTGACCGCTGCAACGAGAGCGGTCTTGAATTGGGGCGGCGCGATGTGCGTACGAGCGCAGGTGAGCTTCAGAGTTCGGGCGTGAGCGCCGTTTTGCGCCGCTTCGGTCCGTCCCGCAGGAGCCCCTTGCGCAAAACCTGGAATCAACGATGGCGACGATAGGAGCGAAGGTATCGGAGATCGCCCGCGGCATCCACCAGATCTTTTTGCCGCTTCCGATGCGCCCCTCGATAGTAAACGTGTATCTCGTCGATTGCTCGGGCGACTGGGCGCTGATCGACACGGGCACGAACGGGCAGGAAAGCCTGAGCGCCCTGGAAGGCGCGCTGGGACAGCTCGGAATCACGTTCGATCGGCTTGGCGCCATTATCATGACCCACCATCACATCGATCACTGTGGCGCTTCAGCCGAACTTCAGCGCCTGAGCGGCGCTCGACTCTATATCCACGCCCTGGAGCTTGACCGGATAACCCGCACGATCGCTTTCGCCGGCAGTGCCGGACCAACCGCGCAGGCACGCGAGTTTTTTCTGCGTCACGGATTTCCGGTTGACCGCTACGGCGCGCAGGCGCTGCGCCCGACCTGGCTTGACCCGCGCCTGTACCAGCCTTCCGTGCGGCCCGATCATCTAATGGCCGACGGCGACATCATTCCCGTGGGCAAGCGCCGCTTTGAGGTCATATGGACCCCAGGGCACGCGCCCGGCCACTGCGTCCTGTATCTCTCGGAGGAAAAGGTGATGATCGTCGGCGACCATTTACTGCCGAAGATCACCCCGCACGTGGGTCTCTATCCGGGCAGCGTAGCGAATCCGCTCGGCGACTTCATCGCGTCCCTGGAAAAGGTGCAGCAGTTCGACGTGGCGCTGGTGGCCCCGGCTCATGGCGGGGTGTTCCACGACCACCGCCATCGCGCCCGCCAACTGATCGAGCATCATCGCTATCGCGAAGCTGAGATGCTCGATCTAATCCGCAAGCGACCGATGAACGCCTACGAAGTCGCCCAGCAAATCTTCGGCTCGCAGGAACGGCCGACCTTCCACATCCTAGCGGCTACTTTCGAGACGCTCGCGCATCTGGAATACGCCCGCTTGGAAGGGCGCGCCCGCGCTTACGAGCGCGCCGGCCAAGTCGTTTATCAGTGTAGTTAAGCCAAACGCACGGGCTTGGTTGTCCTGGCCAGAGTCCGCCAACGCATCCAACGTTCGCGAGACGTTGGCCTCGGCCGCGGGGCGTCGAGCTAATCAGTCGGTCTCAGCCGCACGGCGAAGCTTGCCAGGGCGTTTGCCCAAAACCGCCATGAGCGTGCTTATTCGCCCGGTGCGCATGACGGGCGCGCGCCGGTGTACCCGGCGCGCATGGTTGCCCGCCAGTTGCTCCCTGCGCCATTGCAGTAAACCCGCCCGCAGATATTCCGGCTCGATTCCCAACGTTTCGCAGACCGTGTGAAACGAGAATGGCCCATGGCCCTTGCTGCAGCAGAGCCATTGCTCAGCTTCGGCGCGCACATGTCGGGCAGGGCCGCTCACGGCCCCAACGTTATTCTGGAAACAACGAATGGCATCCTCCAATACCGCCATCATGAGAGCTTTGATCGGTTCAGCATTGCCATCCGAGTGCCGAAGGTCGTAATACTGGGCTGGAGTAATCAGCTCGGGAACGAGTAGTGCCGACAGAGCTCTTTCCTCGCACTCCATGATCCGAATCTCAGCTCCTTTAGGTTAAAAGCACCTGGTTCCTCTTTAATGAAGCCAAGAGAGAAACAAGCAGCGCTAGCTTTCCCGAGCAACTTCTATGCCAGCACTTGCTGAGACAATATGGTTAGCGACAAGCTAAAATTGATAAGAAAAGAGGGGAATTACAGAAAAGAATTATCGAGATTAGCCAATTGGTACACTGGCTAATACATTGCTACTGTTTTTTCGCCTAGCGCCACGGTTCGGGACGCCAAGACCATCCGGCACCTGTGTTATAAGTCGACAATTTTTCGTCACATGACAACTTTTTGTCTCAATTCGGGACCATTCGTGATCGATTTGGAGGCCTATCGGTTCAGATTTCAGTTCTCCATGTGGACTAACAATTGGGTAGAATGCTCGAAAAGCCTTGACAGACGCGGGTTTCGATGCGATCGGGGCGGTGCGAAGGTGGCGTGGCGGGGGGTGAGCGGCACGAGAGACCCTTTCAGCTCTCGTTCAATAGCTGAATGCGGGTCGAATTCCAGGGCGCACGAGTGACCTCTGACGACGCTTGCCGGTGGTGCGCGAGCTGGATGAAGGTGTGGGCTTGGGCGAACTGATTGAGCACCACCTCTCGGATCAGCGGGGCAGGAACAAGTAGCTGTCGCTGAGCGACCTCGTGCGGCAGTCGATCGCCGCTTGGCCGGCTACGGAGATGTCAACGACGCCGAGGGGCGTTGCCGTCGTCCGCGGGATAGCCGAGAGCGGTCGCAGCTTGCCAGATCGGGTGAGGCAACGGGCGGGAAATGTGAAGGAGTCTTCGAAACTCGGCCGTCGATGGATTGAAGCGGGGTTCAGGCCCCGCTCCTTGTGAAACGAGGCCGCCTAAGCTATCCATCGAAATTGAATCCGTGCCAAAATGTCATCACTCGGTACCAAAACGGCTACAATTGGCAGCAGAACAGCAGGTGCAGTTATTGATGCAGCAACGGTAAAGCGGGCTGCCTGCGAGTTCGGCGCTGATCTGGTGGGAATTGCCAGCGCGGCCACGCTCAACGCCTTTCCGCCCGACCCGCGCTTTCCTCAAACGCCCGAACGTATCGCTCCCCGGAGCAAGAGCGTGGTCGTTATCGCGCGGCACATCCCAATCGGCGCGTTCCGATGCAAGACGCTCGCCCCGGTGCAGTATCTGGACGTCCTCGTAATGCGAAGGATGGATGGCGTGGCCTATCGCGTGGCCGAGTGGCTTGAACGAGCAGGCTTTCCGAGTTTCGTGATGGGCGCGCAGGAGACGGATTGGAACCTCAAGCGGGGAAGCTATGGCTTCTTGAGCGCCAGGCATCTGGGCGTGGAGGCAGGCTTGGGTACGCTCGGACTCGGCGTGAGCCTCATAACTCCGCAATTCGGTCCGCGCGTTTACCTGACTGGGGTGTTGACCGAGCTCGAGCTTGAACCGGATGCGCGCATAACCGAGCAGGTGTGCATCGGCGAGTCCTGCAGTCGTTGCCTGTACGCCTGCCCGGCCGATTCAGTGGGTCATTTCAAGAACGATAAGGCGCGGTGCTCCAACTTCGCGCAGGAGTCCGGCCTTTCGACTACGTTCAGGTTTTTGGACCGCTTTATCGACGCCAGCCCGGCTGAAAAGGCGGGTATGGTGCGCTCCCGGGATTTCTTTGGTTGCTGGCAAAGCGTCACGCACGTCGCCGGCTCGTTCGGCGCCTGCCCGCGCTGTATGGCAGTATGCCCGATAGGCGACGATTACAACGCCCATTTGACCGACGCGCAAAGGGAGATTCCCGAAAAAACCTCGGAGAAGACTGAGCGCGCGCGGTCGCTCAAGGAAGCACGCACGAGCGGCGACCCCGTCGCCGGGCTCAACGACTGGAACGTTCGCTGGGTCGGCCCCGACGGCTACCAGCAGCTCCTCGGACGCCAGCTCAAGGCCTTCCGGGAGAAGCAGGCTGCGAGCACCGCCCGCGACCAGCGCGGCGACGGCGGGCAAAACGACAGAGATTAATCACCCGCGCTTAGGAGCGCGTCATGGTTGACGTTTTCAAAAAGCCGATTACTGCCGACCAGGTCAAGGCGAAAGGTATAGCGCTCGGCGCCGACCTGGTAGGAATCGCCGACGGCAAGGCGATGAATGCCTTTCCCCCCGATCCGCGCGATCCGCGCCGACCCTCTGACCTTTCCGATCTCGACGCCGACCGCGTCATAGTGCTGGCCAAGCGTTGCAACAGCGGCAGCACGCGGCTGGCGCGCTGGAACGACCGGCACAAGCTCTATAACGACGAGCTGGCGCTCGCGTCGCTCGAGGAAACCGTGCTCGAGCTGATTTGCTGGCTCGAAGAATGCGGTTATCCGGCAATCGCCGTGCCGCCCACCTACGTCGACCGCGGATTCTATAGGGGCGACCCGGCGGCGCACATGACAACCATCCTTTCCCTGTCCCACGCCGCGGTTGAAGCCGGCCTCGGTACGTTGGGACTCAACCTGCAGCTAATCACTCCGCAGTTCGGGCCGCGCGTGCTTTTGGCCGCCGCGCTCTCCTCGGTGCCGGTTCAGCCCGACCGGCGCATGGAGCAAACGCTCTGCCTTGGCCCGTCATGCGGTCGTTGTCTGAAAGCCTGTCCGGGCGACGTGGTAGGACATTGGGACCGCGATTGGCAAAACTGCGACCGCTATCGCTCACCTCAGGGCTTTGCTCACCTTGTCGAGCACATCACCCGGGCCATCGAGGAGCCCGACCCCGAGCGGCAAAAAGCGCTGGTACGCTCCGAAGAGAGCTTCAACCTGTGGCAGAGTATGCTGCGCGGCTCCGGAATCAACACCGGCTGCCGGCGATGCCAGGACGTTTGCCCGGTGGGCGCTGACTACACGCCGATGCTCAAAGACGCGCTCGACGAAATCCCCGAGGCGACGCCGGCCAAACAGGCTCGGCTGGATGCGATGGCCGCAGCCGAGGCACGGGGCGAGCGCAGCTCGGCCGGCCAGGCACAGACTCGATGGATCGGCGAGCTAAGCTATCTGAAACCTACACCCTAGCCGGCCATGCTCCGGGCCGGCAGGGCTTAGACAAATTCGGCATTCGCCTCTGAGTACCCAAAAGCTTCACAGCTACGATGATCATGGGACCGGCGAAAACCGTAGCATCACGGCCAGGACGCTGGCGCCCGACCGCCCATCCGGCGTGCATCTACTGAACCGTTCCCGATCCGCCACGCGAACCCTGACTGGCGAACTTGCGCTCCTCAACTTTGAAACTCAAAACATCGAACAGGCAGGGGAGGCGGTCGTTGAGGGCTTCCAGCAGAGCCTGCTTTTCAAGCGGCGCAATATCGAGATGGAAGCACAGGAAATTGATGAGATCTGCGTCCCTCAGGCCCCGCTCGACCACCGTCGTCTGCCAGGCTTTCTCCGCGCTGGGGCCGAGGTAGCGCACCAGGAATTCATAAAGCGTCTGCATGGCTTCGGCGTCTAATTCGAGTGCCTGGGGCCGCGTCGGGCACCATTCCACTTGCGCGCGGCGGTATGGCCGATCGCGCAACTCGTGGACGCAGCGGAACTCGCGCTCTCCCTGCAAAACCA